>ONTX01000334.1 GCA_900320825.1 uncultured Lachnospiraceae bacterium
CATATTATGAGAAGTATAAAAATGCGGAAGATGCCGAATTTGCAAAGCAGTGTACAGCCATCAAAAATGCGGAATCCGGCAAAAAAAGACTTCTTGCCGAGATAGAAGCAAGAAAGAACGGCCTTGATCCCGAGGCTGAAACAGACGCAGATCCCGAAGATGAATGATATAACCGCACAAAGAAAGGCCCACAGGTTAACCTGTGGGCCTTTTATTATGCATTTATCAACCGTCCTGGGATGCAACGGCTGCCTGCATTGCAGCAAGTGCCGCAGCTTCATTGGCCTGTCTTACGGCTTCAAGCTCTGCCATCTGCGTGGCGATTATCGCTTCATATCCCGGTGTACTAAAGAACTCATCCGTATGCTGACACATATGATCCGTATCGGGAACAGTCAGTGTCTGGGTTCCGTCTCCGTTATCTATGATGACCGTATTACCCTGAACAAGTGAAGGATCACCCATGAGAAGATCCGGATGGAAACCGTCGATCTTGGGAAGAAGCGTTACACCCTCATATGCGAAGGGACAATTGGGACAGGCTATCTTATTGTCATATGCACAGATAGATCCCGCATAATGAAGATCACATGTGTACTGAGGCTCCGTTCCTTCCGCAAACCACTCTGTGATGACGCAGTTATCACAGAGACCTTCCTTTGGAAGAAGTCCGGACTCTGAACATACAGCAACCGAAACAAGGCCTTCGGGCATTCTGAATTCTTTATAATCAAGATTCTCATGAACCCTGCTCATGATGGCACGCCACAGCTGCTCAGATGTATGCATCTCATCCCAGGTCTGCTCGGTGTTGTCATCGTATCCGGTCCATACACCTGCAGTGTAATAAGGTGTCATTCCGACAAACCAGTGATCCCATCCGTCGGAGGTCGTACCTGTTTTTCCGGCGATGTCCATATTTCCGAAATTAACCCTGGTACCGGTTCCGTATCTTACACAGTCTCTCATGGCATCGATAAGGAGCCATGCAGTTGTCTCCTTAAACACCTGTCTTCCGGCACGGTTGGTGTTATCCAGAATGACATTTCCGTAGGAATCTGTAACCTTGGTATAAAGGTGGGGCTTTATGTATGAGCCGCCGTTTGCGATACATGCATAGGCTCCGGTGACATCCTCATTGGTAACACCGTATGTAAGTCCTCCCAGTGCAAGAGACTGGGTAACATCCGAGTAGATCTGTCCGTTGATCTCCTTGCCTGCAGTCAGGGTAGAAAATCCCAGATCCTGAAGATACGTATAACCGGTAATGGGTCCGATATATGTCAGATTCTTGACCGCAACTATGTTCATGGAATATGCGATACAGTACCTGAGTGACAGGTTCTTGTAGCTGACGGACTTCGAAGTATTCTGAACCCTTGTTCCGCTGTTGTAATTGAAAGGAGCATCATAATATGTCGTTGCAAGAGTGACCATGCCGGTATCAATTCCGGGGCCGACAGATGCCAGAACCTTGAATACAGATCCGGGAGATCTGCTGGATCCGGTGGCACGATTAAGAGTTCTTCTTCCTTCCTTGGCTCCGCGGCCTCCCGCTATAGCTACTATCTCACCCGTTGTCTGGTTCTCAATGACCATTGACATCTGAGGCTGAACAGTAAGAGTAATACTCTCAAGATAATTATCATCGGATTCCACAAGTCCAAGCTCTTCAAAGCAGGCTGCCCTGTACTCATCGATGGCGATCATGGCATTTTCCTCGGATGTGTACAGAAGCTTGTACTTGCTGAAACCGTACTTATTCTTAAAATAGGTGATCATATTCTCCTTGGAGAAGTTATGTTCCTCACCTTTTTCATCATAAATGGTAAGAGCATATGTAAGGCCGTATCTGTCCGCAAACTTGAAATTCTCGGGATTTGCAAACTCCTCATCAACGATCGACTGGATATAAGGATCCATGGTGGAATAGACTCTGAGTCCTCCGCTGGTAAGCATATGCTCCGCCTGACTTCTGTCATACCCGGCCACATTGACAAGATCGTAAAGAACATCATCATAAAGAGAGTCGGAAAAATAATTACCCTCTCTTTTGTTTGCTGTAGAAAGTGAAGTGTTGTGATACTGGATCCTGTCATAAACATCCGCAGTATCGGCAATAGCCTCGTCATATTCCTCCTGGGTAATGAACTCCAGCTCAAGCATCTTGTCAAGGCAGCTCTTACGACGCTTTACGTTATTCTCGGGATGGGATATGGGATTGTAATATGAAGGATTCTGGGTTATGGAAGCAAGGACCGCACACTCGGAAAGATTAAGCTCTATCGCGGATTTTCCGAAATATCTCTGGGATGCCGATTCAACACCCAGGGTATTCTGACCCATATTGATGGCGTTCAGATATCTTAAGAGAACTTCATCCTTACTGGTGGATTTGGTGACTTCGATGGCAAGATACTGCTCCTGTATCTTACGCTTGATCTTTTTGATCATATTGTCACCCTCTTCGGTCCACTCGGTGAAGATGGTATTTTTCAAAAGCTGCTGTGTGATGGTGGATGCACCCTGAGTCTCATCTCCGCCGGATCTTAAGAACTGGTAGAGAGCACGTGCCATACCTTTATAGTCGACTCCGTTGTGCTCATAAAAACGCTCATCCTCGCAGGCAACGAAAGCCTGGCCAAGCTGTCTGGGTATACCGTCCCAGGTCACCTCTATACGGTTGGCATCCTGGCCTACATAATGGTCGAACTCATTACCCATCGCATCATAAACAATGGTCGCCTGACCGTTTGCTATGATATCCGATATATGGATGACGGGGGTTCCCGCAAGGATGGATTTAAAAAGGCCGATCCCTCCCGCAAGAAGGCACACCGAAACCGTGATGATCGCAGCAAGCATAAGTTTAAAGAAAAGTAAGAATACTTTTCTTATTATCTTGCCACCGTATGAATTTAATTCGCGTCTTCTCTGAACGACGCCGCTTCTGCTGTAATTCATTTCTTATTTCCAACCGGCAGATCATTTCTTAATATGCCGAATCCTGTTACCGAGTGCTTAGTTAATGATCAAAAATAATCCACGGGATTTTTTCTGGCGATCATCCTAATATCCGGATCCTCGGGACCGAAGATCTCATCAACGATCTCCGTAGCCTCGTCAAGATTGGACTCATTTACACAGAAAATACAGTTGAATCTGTGATGATCGAAAAACTTCTTCCTGGGATAATTCATATAATATGAGATCCGTGCCTTTAAAAGTGCCTGTTCCAGGAGGTTTTTTGCTTCCTCGGAATAAACGCAGCAAAGCTCGAATTCATTATTTACTTTAAGCTTTGAAAAAATGGTTTCCATATACACCTCAAAACATCAGACAACTTATTATTATACACCGAAATAGGTTATTTTGAAAGCAGGCACACCGTGTCGCCGAAAACGCCGTCTTCAAGCAAAACCGTCATTGATGAATAGCCATAGGGTCTGCCAAGCTCCGATATTACATCCTGTGTTCTGATTCCGGGGCCTATTATAACTATCAGTTCTTCATCCTCAGACAGCCTGTCATATCCTTTTGACAGTTCGTCTTCTTTCAAAAGAAGGGAATTACCGTAATTCATGAGTTCGGGAATGTTCTGGTAAAAGCTCGTTCCTTCGTAAACCACTACGGCATCATGGCCTCTGTATCTTTCAGAGATGCTTTCCTGTGAGGCATATCCCCTGTACAGATATCCCGGAACATGAAATACCGAAACCGCCATACACATAAGGATCAGGACCGAAAACAGACTGTAGTACAGAACCTTTTTCGTCTTTTCATTATCAAGGTATCTTTCCGCTATCAGCATGATCACCTTCTGTACTATGAAAACAACGCATATGGACATAACGGGAAAAACAGGCATCATATATCTGTCAACAAGATAAGGTGCAATCTTACTGACTACGGCAAGATACAAAAGGGATGAAACTCCCATGAAGACCACAGGTATTTCAAGGGTCTTATTCTTTATGGAAAAATAAAGACATATGGCCGCCAGTGCCAAAACAACCGCCATGCCGGCAACAGAACCGATTATCGAGACGGATGATATTCCGAAGAAAGACGCAAGCTTTGAAAAGTACCCCGATACCTCCCCGAGGCTTCCCATGACGGACTCTCCCACTTTGGTCCCGAAGAGATCATGGAACACAAAAGGATACAGGACGATCCCCCATACCGCAGAGAATAAAAGTGCTCTCAAAAGATACAGTATCTTCTTTTTTTCATGCTTTACGGCAAGATAAACGATCACAAATGCGGTAAGGAAGAAATAATAGATACAGACAAAATACTGGGTAAGGTATCCCAAAACCGTCACCAGTATCAAGAGCCTGTTTCCCTTCTTAAAATCCGCACCGTCTTTTATTTTTTTCAGAAGAACATATGTATAGGCAAGGCAGAAAAATGCCGTCATTGAATACATTCTGATAAGAAGGACCGTGGAAAGCCCTGCGGTGGAAAGCCCGTAGAACATCGCAGCAAAGATCCCGGTATTTTTTTTGCCTAAGATATCCCTGAAGATGATGGCAATGAGCAAAAGGGAAAGAGCCATAAAGATCATGTTGAGAAGACATCCGGTCCAGCGGGAAAGAGTTCCCGGAGCAACCAGCTCATGGACCATGGACAAAAAGTTGATGAGCATGAAGTAAAGAGGCGGATGATTGTCCGTCGTTGAATTATAATATGCCGACAAAAAAAGAACCGAATCTTCTTTGTCATATGTAACGTAATTAACTATATCATCCCGCGACATCCATACCGGCTTATCATAAACATCCGCGGTCATGGATGCGGCTTCCGATGCTCCCCTGTTGCTTATGACGTCAGCAGCCTGATCAAAAAGATTCGCTGTCCTGACTAAAATGTTTTTATCGTAGATCTTGGACTGATAATACTTTTCAAGCCTTCCCTGAGGCTGGGTAGGGGTTATCCATGGAGTGAATTCGGAATTTGAAAGCTCATAGCTTAAGATCTCATCCATATGATAGCCTTCCTTGCGCGACACGAAAAATGCATCACATATGAGAACAAACAGGATGGCTGAGATGAGGATCAGATTATATCCGGTATTTTTATTTGCGTCCTTATTCGAAAACATAGACATCATATCCGGCAACATTATCAAAAGAGCGGACTTTTAAACTGTCAGGAACGCTGACTCCTTCGGGAACAAGCAGGAAATATCCCTGTGCTGCACCTTCAGCATAGAATCTTCCCGGCGTGGACCACAAAAAGAAATCAAAAGCATCTTTATTAACGGCACCCACTTCAAGACTGCCGTCAGATAATTCCACAAGGATATTTGAGTCATCATAGAAGGAAAAACCCTTGTAAAGGCCGTTATACTCCAGATAATCCACCACTTCTCTCCTGGCTTCGTTCTTATCGGTCTTAAGCATGGAATAGGATATCTTCAGAGTGCTCAGTGCCAGACAGAAAACAAGTGCTGTCATGTACACAAGTCTCAGAGCTCTTTCGTTTTCCCTTGAAAGCCATATGACAAGAACCGGAAGAGCCATATAAATGCAGGTGGAAAAATACCTGGGAGTAAGGGTTGTGTTGGTGAACATGAGGAAAAATGTCATCACACCAAAACCCGAAATGAACATGTGTAAAAAGAAAAGGTCCTCGGGATCGCTCTCACTGAAAATGTTATCGCCGCCAAGGGCTCCGGATCCCGCAGAGGCACCCTTGTATGTTCTCCTGACCATATAGAACATGAGGAATATCATAACAAAAGCACAAAGGGTCACAACTCCCCTGAGAGAAAGAACACTTCCTCCGGGAATATATCCGAATATTTCAAGCAGACATCCCACCACGGACGCCACTCTTTCAAACCATATTCCGTTATTTATCGGAACAAAGGAAACCGACTCATATGTGGTAAAAACATACTGAGAACGGATGACGACGGTATTTACAACATACCCCGCAAAAGCGATCAGGGATGATACAAGAGAAACTTTAAAAAGACTGAGGCCGGAGATCCATTTTTTAAGTGCTCCGTCCTGAATGCCGTACAGATCGTAAGTTCTCCAGATACCCGAAAGAAGAAGGGGGGCATATATTATCAGAAAATATCTGACACCGGAGGCTCCGCAGATAAAACTGAGGATTGAAAACGGGATCCACAAAAGTGCCTTTCCGGTAATATTGATCCTGGGACTGCAGATCCTTCTCACAAGCCCCACCGCCAAAAACATAAGGATCAGATGAGGCATATAAGTATTGCCAAACTGTACATGCTGTGCGATCGCTTCCGAAAAAGGAAGGAGCAGGACCGAAGATGTAAGGATCACATATTTTGAAGGGTACCCCTTCATCATAAAAAAATATGAAAGAACAAGGAAAAGATAAAAAAAGAGATTTGTTATGATCCTGACTGTAGCCCAGCTTCCAATTATCTTAAGAAGAGGCACAAAAAGTATCTGTGTATAAAGGATCCTGAATTCTGTGGAATAGTACCAGTCAGGGCTTGCAAAAAAATGTCCGGTATCCGATAGGAGATCGGAAAAAACCATCTCCGCACTCATATCGGAATCTATCCAGTTCTGCCCTGCAACTATATTAAGAATTAAAAGGATCAGAAACGAAAGCCCCAAAGGAACAAAATATTTAAAGGAAACAGTATTGTTTTCCCCGGAAATATAACCTTTTGACTTATTATTAGAATTCGTAATCATACTTGATCTTATCACTCACACTTATTTCGGAACCTGTCTGAACTTCTATAAGTTCCAGCCTGGTTCCTGCTATTATCGTATGTTTGCATCCCGCAGGAAGTTCAATGACACTGCCCTTCTTTACCGGGATTTTTTCATCATTTACAACCGCTATGCCTTCACCATCTATTACCGTCCACACTTCATCACGTCTTTCATGAGAATGGTAATACATGTGATGTCCGGGAAGGAATGTAACCTTTATGGTGATGCTTCCGCCGGTGGAATCAATGACCTTAAATGAACCCCAGCTTTTTTCGGAATAATTGATATCCCCTGCAACCTTATCGACAATGGGCTTAATGTAACTTGACTGGTGTTTGTCGGAAACAAGCACTCCGTCAGGCCCCGCGGCTACGATAACATTTTCAAGACCCATACAGATGATGGGAATATCAAGATCATTGACAGCCGTGGTATTTTTGCAGTCACCGCCGAAGATAACATTTCCCATGGAATCTTCATCCATGGTTTCGGCAAGGGTGTTCCAGGTTCCTACATCTTTCCACTCACCGTTATATCTGAGAACACGGA
>ONTX01000354.1 GCA_900320825.1 uncultured Lachnospiraceae bacterium
ACTGGACGGTGTTCTTTTCTGCCGGGATTATCTTTTCTAAGTATGAGAAATCTATTTTCAGCATTATCATGAGATTGAAAATTGTTCTGTATTTTGCATTTCTTTTAGTTTTACTTGGTTCTTTTTGGGGTTTCAGGCTGAGCTATTATGATCATTTCTATATTCCGATAGAAATGATTGTGGTCTGCTGGGCTTTGGCCTTTGGATACAGCCTTAAGGATAATAAGTGGATGAGATTGCTCGGAATTAATTCTTTTTCGCTGTATCTGTATCATGAACTTCCCTGGGCCGGTTTGTTTTCACGCATTTTACTGGGATTTGATTTCTTTTTATTGATATTAATGATTCCGGCTTTGGTTATTTTGTGTACACTTCTGATGCTTAATATCGGTTATATACTTTCAAGGAAAGCCGGGGGGGATCAGTTATATTCAAAACTAACCGGATATAACAAATTATGAGTAGTTATATATGAAAGAATTATTTCTTTTGTTGTTTTTTTATTTGATCTTATCATCAGGAAGCCTTTTGGGAGCTACGATCGGAAAACGATTCGAAGAATGTCTTCCGGTAACGGCTTCTTGCATCACGTTATTTATATATGCTTTTTCACTTTTTGGTTTTCTTGGTGCAGGAGTGAGAGTGGCTTTGATTCTAAGCATTGGAGCTATACTTTTTTCTGCATACAGAATGGTAAAGAGTAAAAAGATCAGTGAGTACATCAAATACATCTTTACACCCGGATGGTTTGTCTTTACAGTTTTTTTCTTTGTACTTGCCTATCTTGATCATGGGAAGGTTGCAACTAACTGGGATGAGTTCAGTCATTGGATGCTTTGTGTAAAAGATATGTTTGTATACGGAGACCTGACTACCAATCCCCTTTCAATAGATGCTTTTAAATCATATCCGCCTGCAATGGCGGTTTTTCAATATTTTTACATAAGGCTCAGAGATCTTATTGGTTTTGATGCTCATTTCTTTGAATGGAAAGCGTATCATGCGTACCAGGTATTGGCTGTTTCATTTATGACATTTTTTCTTGGGAAGACTAAGTGGAAAGATGCACATGTCTGGATGATTTTTGCCGTCGGAGCAGCACTGATCCCTTCTGTTTTTTATGAATGGTACTTCGGAAGTATTTATATAGATGCATTTATTGGGATATGTGCGGGATGTGGATTCGCCGGAATAATGCTTTCAGATAAAGAAGACCGGAGAATACAGGTAGTTTATGAAATCTGTATTTGTGCAATGCTGACACTTTCAAAAGATGTCGGTTTTATGTTTGCGGTTTTCGTTTCTGTTTCTTTTGCGTTATCGGTTTTAATATCACGCCGGCGTAAAAATCAGATGATTGCATTTATGCCGATGATCATCGCTGTTATCTGTAAAATATCATGGAAATATAAGCTTTCCGCAGATAATGTACAGATTGCATTTGGTAATAGAATTGATTTTTTTCATTATCTTAGAATGCTTATACTGCATGATGATAAGACATACAGGCAGGAAGTTGTGGATAATTCGATCAAGGAGTTTTTTGTGGGGAAAGCCGGCTTTCACGGATTCTTTGATCAAATGACCAATGCTGTCTTTGCGCTTGCTCTTTTGATCCTTTCAATTTGTATGATACTTGTTTTATCCCGACATGTAGAAAAAGGATACCGGGGATCGTATCGGATTGCTCTGATATCACCTGTTATCACAATTTTTTTGTATGCAATGTTTATTGGCGGTGTATATGCCTACAGGTTCAGTAAGGCTGAAGCTGTAGGGCTTGCGTCATACAACAGATATTTGGGTATGGCATTGCTTTCGGGAATTCTTGCCTTCTTTTTGTCTCTTATTTACTGTATTTGTAAAATGAATGCTGTTCGAATGGCCGCGTGGATTATCGCTTTGGCTTTAATGGTCTTTATTCTTTTATCTGTCCCCTATGATAATCTTTATCTTTTCGTCAGGGGATATTATAAAACGGAATCTGTAATGAACAGATGGAAGTATGTTGAATTAAGCAATCTTATACAGGCGACAGTTTCATCTGAAGACCGGATTGGGTATATCGATCAAAGTAATGGAATCGAAGCAGCTGTATTGAGTTTTGAATTACGTCCGCAAAGGGTCTGTTTGATAGATACGATAAGCGAAAGCGGCGATAATTTAAGCCCGGACGAATTGCTTGAGAGAATAGTTTCATCTTATGACTATCTTGTAATACTTGATGCGGATAAAGAACTTTATGACGGGTATGCTATAATGTTTGGTGAAGTGCCCTGTGATAAAAGCATTTACAAGATTGATAAAGATAATAACAGATTGATTTTTGAAGATTCTTGCCTGTGAACATGATCCAAAAGTTAAAAAAAGTATTTCTTGATAATTACAGATTATTGATCTACATAGCATGTACTGTAGGTCTGTGCTGGATTGAAATATGGGGATCAATAGGAAACGGAGCACAGTGGGCTCTTGCGATAAATTGCACAGGGATCTGTGTTTTTTTGATGACCGTATGCAGGATCAATGTAAAAGAATTATTAAAGATTCCCTATTTAATATGGACTGTTCTTCTGGTTTTCGGCTCTTATCCGGCTTATTTGCATTTTAAGCCCGGGACGGATTATGATACTGCATTTGCCGTTATGATAGTAAATGTTTGGCTTTATGGAATTATTTTTATTTATATCACATTCAATATATCAGACATCATTAAAAGAATAAAAACCGGCTCTGATGGCAGAAAAGGATCATCAATTTCACCGTTTTTCGCGATTTGGTTTTTATTTTTTGTTTTATCCATAATATCCGTAAATAAAGCATTTTGGCCGGTCTGGTTTTTGATCATGCTTGGTGGATTCTACCTGTTTCCTATGGATAAAAAAGGACTGGATGAACTGATGCTTGGAATGACAGACGGAGTTCTGGTGTCCTTTTTTTGGATACAGGGCAGGGCTTTCCTTTACAGACCGTATGATGTTGATGCAAGATATATGGGACATTTCAACAATGTGAATGTGGCTGCAATGTATTTCCTGCTTGTATATATAGCGTGGCTTGCAAGGCTTGGGTATGCAAGAAGAAGGGAAAAAACCAATAAGCTCGAATGCGTTATATGTTTTGTTTTTGCAGGGGCTATGTGGGATTTTGCGCTTCTCACACTATCCAGATCATCTCTTCTTGCATTCGTACTCATTACGCTCATTTACCTTGTTGTGGAAGAGATAATAACTTTTAAAAAGGGATTTAAGGGTCTGCTTATTCGTGGATTATTGCTTTTCCTTGTTTTTGTTACTATGTTTCTTCCTGTTTATGCCTGCTGCAGATATATACCCGCTCTAAGGCATCATCCGGTCTGGTATGGAGATTACAGTGAGGAGAAAGTTCATTCATGGGATCCTATAGATTCCGAAAAATACACCTCCCTTCAGGAATTCTTTTATGCCATGATCGGTAAAACAGTTCGTACCGTTAAGGATGTGGATCCCGATTTTGCAGCCGGGACGGATTTTGAAAAATTAAATGATAAATTTACTTTGCCGGATATTCAGATAGAAGCAGAGATTGTTAGTGAAGACCCTATGGGAATGATCCTGGAGTATTCCGATGGTGTAGAACCCGGGGCTGATCGTGATCACCCTGTATTGGAACATTACACAGGCAATTACGATGGTCAGGGAATAATGACAGGCCGGACGTTTATATATCGTTATTTTATCAAGCAATTGAATCTTTTAGGTCATGAAGAGGCATTTCCGAGTGTCTGGATCAGTAAATATGAGTATTATGGTCATACACATAATTCCTTTTTGCAGATGGCATACTGCTTTGGGGTTCCTGCCGGAATTTTATTTGTGATCCTTATGGTAGGAGGACAGATTATGATAATTGTAAGATCGCTGAGACAAAAGACCGGATTGGAATGGCGGTATCTTTTTTCGCTTTTGATATTGGGAGTGTTATCAATTAATGGAATGTTTGAAATGACGGTTCTTCTCGGAAAAGTAATATTGATCCTGTCATTTTTGTCATTGATCGTGCTGGTCAGAACAGATCGTAATTAAAAGATATAATGGGCATTGCAAGTACATGAATATTCTTATCATCAGTCAGTATTTTTATCCTGAGTCATTCAGGATAAATGATATAGCTTCCGAGTGGGTAAAACGTGGTCATAAGGTAAGTGTTGTGACAGGAATACCGAATTATCCCGAGGGAAGATTTTATAAGGGTTATTCTTTTAGAAGAAAACGTCACGAAGAGTATAATGGTATCAATATTCACAGATTGTCACTTATTCCCCGTGGTCATTCTAAAATTGGTATAACCCTTAATTATCTGTCTTTTATGATATCCGGACTCATATGGGCACATACCACACGTATAAAGGCAGATGTCGTTTTTTCTTTTGAAACCTCCCCTATGACCCAGGTTCTGATAGGCACAAAGTATTCTAAAAGAACTCATACCAGACATTTAGTGTATGTTCAGGATCTCTGGCCTGAAAATGTAGAGGAAGTAGGTGGTATCCGTAACCCGGTTGTTATTAAACCACTTGATAGTATGGTAAAATTCATATATCGGAATGCTGATATGATACTTGCGACCTCTCCATCGTTTGTTAAGATGATAACCAAGAGGATGGCTGACGATAAAAAGGCTAAATGCAGTGACTTTTCAGAAAAGGTTATTTATTGGCCCCAATATGCGGAGGATTTTTATAAACCGATAGTTTCGGAATGTCCAAAAGAAGACGATGCCTTTAGAATTGTTTTTACAGGAAATATCGGTTACGCGCAAGGGCTTGAGATACTTCCGGAATGTGCCCGGATGCTTATGTCGGAAGGTTATAGTGATAGGATCAGATTTGTTCTTGTGGGGGACGGAAGAGCAAGACAGGATCTCAAAAAAAGTATAGAGCGGCTTGGAGTAGGCGGGATGTTCATTTTTGTCGGTAGAAAAAAACCGGAGGAGATCCCCGGTATTTTGTCAGAAAATGATATAGCGTATTTATCCTTTTCAAATAATAAGCTTTTTGAAGCAACCATCCCGGCAAAATTACAATCATATATGGCTTGTGGCATGCCGGTACTGGCATCTGCTTCCGGTGAAACCGAGAGAATCATCACTGAAGCCGGATGTGGAATTTGTTGCCATCCGGGTGATTGTGAGGAGTTGAAGGAATCAATCATCCGCTTTATGAAGATGTCAATGCAACAGTTGAAACTGCTGTCGAAGAAATCTTTCGAGTATAGTGGTAAATATTTTGATCGTGATATGCTAATGGATGAAATGGAACGACACCTCACCTGTTTTGATAAGTGAGAGTGTGCGATGTCCGTTGATTGATTAAGGATACAGAAATGGATACTGGAAAAAATAATGTGTGTAGAATATGCGGATGTTCCGATGGATTGAAGAGTTTTGATGTAAAGGAACGTCAGCTTAACAAAGGTGATAGTTTTAAATATATTCTCTGTCCCAAATGCGGATGTCTTCAGCTTGCAGATGATGTTGATAATATGTCGTCTTTCTATGGAGAATCCTATTATTCTTTTAATGTTTCCAGTGAGGATAAAACGCTTACCTTCTTTGATAAGGCAGCCTCAAGGCTTCTCCCCAGATTAAATCATATACCTGTGCTGGTCCGTATGGCATTCAAGAGAACCGGGTTGATAATACTTCAGTCTACCCGGATCAGCAGAGCGGGTTCTATAGTTGATGTTGGAGGCGGAGCGGGACAGTTTTCGCATAAACTTGCGAGGCTCGGGTTTAGGGATGTTTCAACTATAGATTTGTATTGTAAATCATCGCCATATACGGATATTCATTTTTATTCCTGTTCTTTAATGGATATTGAAAACGATAAGAAATACGATCTTATAACATTTCAGGATTCCTTTGAACATATGAATAATCCTTTGGAAATATTGGTGAAAGCAGGCAAACTGATAAAAGCCGGTGGAGTGATAGCCATTCAGATTCCTATAGTTGGACTGGCATGGGAAGTTTATTCCACAAATGATTATTGCATTGATGCCCCGAGACATTATTTTATTCACA
>ONTX01000073.1 GCA_900320825.1 uncultured Lachnospiraceae bacterium
ACAAAGAAAAAGATATCTATAAATACAGATATGATCTTTTGAAACCATTTAAAGTAATATAAGCTACTTTCCATACCCTATTTCTTTTAAATATCTGCTTAAGGCATCCTTCCATTCCGGAAGCCTCTTGAAGCCATTGTCACTCAATTTAGACTTATCCAGCCTCGAATTGAAAGGTCTCTTTGCCTTGCTTAAACCATATTCCAAAGTTGTGACCGGAGTCACTTTTGTAGACAGACCAGCTTGTTTATAAATCTCCACACAAAAGTCATACCAGGAGATAAATCCGCCTTCATTTGTGGCATGGTAATATCCGTATTTATCCGTCTCTATCATATCCACAAGAAGTCTTGCCAGATCAAATGTATAAGTCGGCGTACCAATCTGGTCATTGACGACTCTGACTTCGTCATGCGTTTTTCCGACATTGAGCATCGTCTGAATGAAATTCTTTCCGTTCAAGCCAAATACCCAGGCAATCCTGACGATGAAATATTTTTCCAGTTCACGAACCGCCTTTTCGCCCTGCAATTTGGTTTCACCATAATAGCACAAAGGCGCATAAGATTTATCATCCGGTTTCCATGGTTCTTCGCCCTGTCCGTCAAATACATAATCAGTACTCAAATATAAGAATTTACAATCCAAGTATTCCGCTGCTTTGACCAGATTTTCCGTCCCGGTTACATTGATCGCATAAACCTTTTCTTTATTCGCCTCATCCTCTGCCGCGTCGACTGCCGTCCAGGCTGCACAATGGATGATCGCATCCGGTTCAATCCGCTTGACCGCATCGATAACATCTTCCTTTGTGATATCCAAAATATAGTCCATATCACCCGCAATATCCGTAGTGATGGCGAAATGGCCTCTGTCTCTTAATTCGTTAACAACGTCATGTCCAAGCTGACCGTTAGCACCTGTTACTAATACTTTCATTTTGCATCTCTCTCAATGTTTTCTTTGATTTGCATATCTAATATATTGTAATCATATTTATTCTGATTCCACAAATCGTATTTCCTATCGCCTCGATGATCCTCCAAGGTATAGTTTTCTTTCAAATAATCAATCAGAAAAGATGTTATTTTCTTTGCACCACCATAATTGACATGGCTTTCATCGTAATAATCGATTGACAGATCCAGTTTAATTTCATCGAGATGATCATAGAAGTCGATCACATCGACGCTTCTTTCTTTTGCAATTCTGAAAATCGCATCATAAGTGTTCAAATTACCTGAAGAAGAAGAAAACGGAACCTTGGTGATGATTAATTGTATGCCGTTTTCTTTGCACAGATCAATAATCTTCAAAAGATACACATAAGAGATCGTTTCTTCAAAAGCGATATCATCATAGCGCTCACCCGGCGTCAGTTTTTCAACCGGTGTGATATCAGAAACTGCATAGTAACCAAAAGTCTTGAACTCTTTCTTTGGATCAATGAGAAGATTTGCCAGTTCAGGCAGACTCATTGAAGTTCTTTCGTAGTCCTGCCGATATTGCAAGAACCCGACGACATCTTCATATTTTAATTCATTCGCCATGCCATAGCCGGAATTCTTCAAATCCCTATAACATCTAATCTTATTCAAGCTGAGATCAGGCAAAATTAAAGCACCTGAGACAAAATGCAGGAAACTGCCGCCTCTTCGAAGAGTACATTCTATCGAATGCGCATCAATTACGACAAATTTCAGATCCTGTTTTTTCAATGTTTCCTTAATTCCCCAATAGGTATTGATGATCGACTGACTGGAACTTGCCATAACGGCGCTTGTTGCTCCGGTCTCTTCAAAGATCATCTGCGGAATAAAGGAATGGAAGACGTGGCTGTCTCCCGCAAACATGATATCCAGACTATCTGCCGGAAGTTCATAGAACAATCTTCCGTTTCGGTCGTTATCAAGGCCTTTACCAAAAGAAACAGCCAATAAAGACGCTTTGGAAAAAGCGCAGGCCAAGAGAAAAATAAATACAATAACTTCAATTATTCTTTTCCAAACCGTCTTCATATCAGAACCCAAAATATATAAAGTCCTCCGGATTGTATCCGGCTCCATACTTGCCAAAAGTCAAAACGAACAAAATCAAAAAGATCAGTACAACATATCGCAATACAACATTGCTCTTTGCGATTCTTTCCGATAGATCAAAGTCACCGCTTTCTAAAGCATCTACGACAAAAATGAATGCAGCCGCCATAGCAATGATGGCAATTTCGATCTTTGAACTGCCCGCCTCTTCACATACACTGAGCATAAAATCCATCAGCCCGATCTTGCGCGGTTCAAACAATGAAGCCAGTATGTTGAAGCCTTCCAGTCCTCTGGAAAAGAAAATCCAGGAAAAACCGATCAAAAGAAATGTTGCAATAATCGAAAAACTATTTGAAATAAAACCTTCTTTTATATGAAGCAAATTGCGAACTTTTTTACGAAAAGGCATAAGCATCTCACCGATCACCTGATAGAGTCCATTTAATAAACCCCAGATTATAAAGCCAGCACCGGCACCATGCCAGATCCCGCTCACCCCAAATACAATAAGAATATTCAGGTACTTTCTGTATTTTCCTTTGCGGTTACCGCCCAGAGGAATGTAAAGATAATCTCTGAACCAGAGATTCAGGCTCATGTGCCAACGGTTCCAGAATTCTTTTACGCTCTTGGAAAAATACGGCTGTCTGAAATTCCGGTTGATTAAAATACCAAACAGTTTAGCCGTGCCAAAGGCAATGTAAGAATACCCGGCAAAATCACAATAGATGTAAAGCGGATATGCCAGCATTGCCAGGATGCAATACTTTGTATACTTCTCATATCCGCTATAAATCACATTGATAATTGCGGAGATCCGATCGGCAAAGACGATCTTCATTACGAAGCCAAACAATATAGTAATAATAGCCTCAATAAAAACCTGCCACGAGATCGTTTTCTTTTCTTTGATTGCATTAATAAAGGAGTCTGAACGTTCGATTGGCCCGGACAGCATCGCCGGGAAAAAGATCATATACAGACAAAAGTCGCAAAAATCACAGGAAAAAATCCTGCCTCTTTGTTTTTCCACCAGATAGCTGATAGCCCGAAAACTCAGAAAACTGATGCCAATGAGCGAGAATTCAAATGAAAGCTGCATATGAAAAAGACCAAGTATCGGGCTTAGATACTTGCTGACAAAAAGCGGCAGCAAGGCCAGCACAACACCCAGTCTCATCTTTTTCTGATCTGTACAGTATCTGCCTAAGCTATATATCAAAAGCAAATACAGCAAAACAAAACAAGCCTTATC
>ONTX01000175.1 GCA_900320825.1 uncultured Lachnospiraceae bacterium
ATGATGAACGGAACCATCTCCGTGGAATCTTCCAAAGGCATCGGTTCAAAATTCACCATGAGCCTTCCACAAAGGATCGCAGATCCTACTCCTTCGGGAGAATTCAGTCTGTCCGAAAAAACAGAGAAAAAGCGTGATAAATACCTTGAGTCCTTCCATGCACCGGAAGCAAAAATACTTGTTGTCGATGACATAGAACTGAACCTCAAGCTTATAGCAGCTCTCCTCAAGAAGACGCAGGTGCAGATAGTAACCGCAGAAGGCGGAAATAAAGCAATTGAAATGTGTGAGAATGAAGAATTCGATCTGATACTGATGGATCACATGATGCCGCCACCGGACGGTGTGGAGACCATGGAAACCATAAAAAGAATGGGCGGCCACAATGCCGGTATACCTTTTATCGTACTGACCGCAAATGCAATAGAAGGAGCAGAGAAAACATATCTTGACCTGGGCTTCGACGGTTATCTGTCAAAGCCCGTGCTGGGAGCAGATCTTGAAGATACATTAAAAAATTTCCTGCCTGAAGATAAGTTAAAAGACTGAATAAATACTTAAAATTATAAATACTTATAATTTAACAACCGCAGCCCGGACCTTAAAATGATCCGAAGCTGCGGTTTTTCATTTTCATACGGGTACGATTTTGTTTGAGCAAAAACCCGCCTGATTATTTAAGATTGAAATTCTGAAGATCCTTCTCTATATCTGCGGAGTAACCTGCAAGTGATTCTGATACATTCGCAAGATTATCGGTCTCCTGGGATACTCTTGAGCTTTCCCTTACTATGGCATCGCTGAGTTCAAGGATCTGGTTAACGGTAGCAGCCTGTTCTTCCGTAGCTGCCGCATTTCCTGTAGCAACATCATTTATCCTGCTGATGCCGTCTGCGATTCCGGTAATGGCATCCGTTGCCTTGGAAATATCTTCATAGATCTCATCAAAGGAATCATTGGAACGCTTAACGACTTCAAGGCATTTTTCCATATCGTTCATGCAGTCGTCCGCTTTCTTGTTGATATCCACGATGTTTTCAGTTATGGTCTCAACAAGCTTGCTTATATGTGTTGCAGCCTGTGAAGACTGGTTTGCAAGGGCTCCTACCTCACCTGCAACAACGGCAAATCCTCTTCCCATCTCTCCTGCTCTTGCAGCCTCAATGGAAGCGTTAAGAGACAGAAGGTTTGTCTGTGAGGAAATATCACCTATGGTAACGGTGATGCCCTTGATCTCATCAACTGTTTCGGCAGTCATACGTATGATACCGGTAAGCTGTCCGATGGTATCATTTAAGATCTGGACGCTGCTTGTCATTCCTCTCATCTCATTTCTTCCTTCTTCGGAAGACTTGACGGCCTGTGAACAAAGTTCTCTTACTTCATCTGATCCGGAAGCAAGATTCGAAGATACTCCTGCAAGTTCGGTTGCTCCGTTGGCCACATCCTCTATTGACTGATTGAGTCCCGTAAGATGCTGATTAAGGGTTTCGATGGAAAGATTCTGGGATGAATTGGAATCGGAAAGTTCTGTGGAGATATTCTTACATCTTTCGGCACTTTCAGTCATTTCATCGGAGATCTCCGTAAGATGAAGAAGCATCCCGCGCATGCGGTCGATATAACCGTTAAGCTGTTCACTTAGAGTAGTGATCTCATTATTGCCTTCGGGTGTGATCTTGGTGGTAAAATCACCGCCGGTAAGATCGCCTATCTTGCCGCTGACTCCGGAAACGGGGTCAAGATGTTTCCTTATTGTTATAAACAAAAATCCGCCAAGAAGTGCAAGAAGGACAAGGGTAATGATGAGGCTGAGATTAAGCGAAGCTATGGTTCTGTCCATAACGAAGCTGTAAGGAGTCGCACTTACAACCACCCAGGAAGTTCCTTCGACACTCGTTGCGGCATACATCATCTTTCCCGCATCAGTCTTAACGATCTGGACTTTTTTATCGCTATAGGTAGGGGTTTTATCAATTGATGAATAAACCGAGTTAAGTCCCTTTAAAACAGGATCGGCCGACCCGGAAAGGGTTGTTCCGACAGAAGCTTCATCCGTACTCAGAAGGATGTCTCCGCTGTCAGAATTAATGATATATATCTTAACATCAGGTGAACTGGAGCTGAAGGAATTCATCTTATCCGCCATCTGGTCAAAAACGATATCACTGCTGAGGACGGTCTTATCACCTATAAGAACGGAACACGCAAGACAGGTTTTTCCGGTGGAAGCATCCACATAAGGATCGGATACATAAAGCGCTCCGTTCTGGTTTATCGCACCTTTATACCAGGGTCTGTCGGTAAAATCGAAAGTATCATCGGGAATCCAGCCCGACCCGTCAAGGAAGGTCATGTCATTACCGTATGCAACATAGATATCCTGGGAATCAGGATCGGCTTCGGTGAGGGCAAGCAGCATTTCTCTTGCTTCGGAATATGAAAGGTCGGGAGTGTTTTTCCATACATCAGCTGTCTGCTGCACTCTGCCTTCGATAAGGCTCCACCAGTTGTAGATTTCATGGGAATAGGTCACGGACTCACGTGCAAGAAGAGACATTGTAAGGTCCTTGATCTGTTCAGACTGCCTGTTCATGCTGAACTCGGTAATGATGATGATAATGACAGTTACCGCGATCAGTACTCTTCCAAGCAGTATTTTCTTCAGAGATTTTCTTTTTTTCATTTTTCTACCTCCAAAAAAATTTTATATCTCAAACCATCCTCCGGCATCTTTTACTGCACGGATCCTATGGCAGAAACATCATAAGGCGTAGCCTGATATACATAATAATTCAGCCAGTTGCTGTAAAGATTGTTTGAATGGGACCTCCAGGTAAGAAGAGGTTTTGCTTCAGGATCGTCACCGGGGAAATAATTTTCCGGAAGTGCAACATCGTCCCTTTTTCCCTTATCCCTGTCATACTCATTCTTAAGTGTCATTCGGTCATATTCGGAATGTCCGGTAACAAAGATCTTATGACCGTTTTCAGCCATGGCAAGATACACTCCCGCTTTTTCGGACTCTGCCAAAATGGTAAGCTCCGGACATGCCTTGAGAGCATCTGACGGGGTGTCTGTATGTCTTGAATGAGGTGCCAGAAAAACATCATCAAATCCCCTTACAAGAGGGATCTTCCTGTTGAGCACTCTGTGCTCAAATACACCGAAAAGCTTGGTGGGAAGCTGTCTCTTATCTATACCGTAATAGTGATAAAAGCCCGCCTGAGCCCCCCAGCAGATGTGGAAAATACTCGTAACATGACTGTCCGCCCAGTCTAAGATCTTAACCGTCTCATCCCAGTAATCAACCTCTTCAAAGGAAATATCCTCAACAGGCGCACCGGTGATGATCATTCCGTCAAAATTCTGGTCCTTCACGTCATCAAAAGTAACATAGAACTTATTCAGATGTGACGAGGAAGTATTTTTGGAAACATGGGTCGAAGTCATCATGAATGTCACATCCACCTGAAGCGGTGTGTTGGAAAGAGCTCTTAAAAGCTGAAGCTCTGTGTCCTGTTTTACCGGCATGTTATTCAAGATGAGCACCTTAAGAGGTCTGATATCCTGATGCATCGCACGGTTTTCGTCCATTACGAATATGTTTTCACTTTCAAGGATCTGCCTTGCGGGCAGTTCACTCTGAACCTTGATAGGCATTTATATCACTCCTTAAGATAAGTATTTATGAATTCTTCCTCGGTTACTATGGGAATGCCCAGTTCCTTAGCCGTCTTGTTTTTTGAAGAAGAGGAAGCCGCGTCATTATTGATAAGGGCAGTGGTCTTGGAAGAAACGGATCCGGCAACCTTTCCGCCTCTGTTTTCAATTTCGGCTTTCATGGCATTTCTGTTTTCAAAAGTATTCAGGCTTCCGGTAATAACAAAGGTAAGTTCCTTAAGATTCTGTGCCGAGTTATTTGCGGGCTTTTCAATCTCAAGATCCGGAAGAAGCGCATCAAGGATCCTGTTATTTTTTTCATTATCAAAATAATCTATGACCGCACGGGCCATAACATCTCCGATACCCTCGATCTGTGAAAGTTCATCAAAGGAAGCATGTCTTACCTTCTCGATGTCATGGTCAAAGTATGCGGCAAGGACCTTGGCATTTGCAACTCCTATACCGGGAATACCCAGTCCGAACAAAAGTCTTGAAAGAAGTGTCCTTGAAGATTTTTTTACGGACTCCGAAAGATTATTATAAGACTTTTCTCCGAATCCCTCCATATTGACTATCCTGTCTTTATGACGCTCGAGGTGGAAGATATCGTCGAATTCCGTGATAAAACCCATATCTATGAACTTCTCAAGTGTCATCTCAGAGAGTCCTTCGATATTCAGCGCGTCCCTTGAAACGAACTGTTCAAAGGATTTTATCTGCTTTGCGGGACATTCGGGATTTAGGCAGTACAAAGACTCAGCTTCGTTAAGTGCCCTGATCTCGGTACTTCCTCCGCATACCGGACACTTTTCCGGTATATGAAGATCACCTGACCCTGTGAGATTTTCAGCAATCTGGGGGATGATCATATTGGCCTTGTAAACCGTTATGGAATCACCGATACCAAGACGCAGCTGTCTTACGATGCTTATATTGTGAACGGAAGCCCTGCTGACGGTAGTTCCTTCAAGTTCAACGGGATCGAATATGGCAACGGGATTTATAAGACCGGTGCGGCTGGCACTCCACTCAATATCACGAAGAAAGGTCTGCGCAGTCTCATCCGCCCATTTGAATGCAATGGAATGTCTGGGGGATTTTGCGGTCCTTCCAAGGGATGCACCATAGGCCACATCTTCGTAAGTAAGAACAAGTCCGTCTGAAGGTATCTCGTAGGTTTTTACTTTTTCCTCAAACTCCCCTACTTTCTCAATTACGTTTCCGGAATTCACCTTAACCCTGTAAACAGCTTCAAAGCCAAGGCCTTCAAGGAATTCAAGTCTTCCGTATGCCGAATTCATTTTCTTTTCGTCCGCACCTTCGGCACTTACAAGATTAAAGGCAACAAATCTTACATGTCTTTTTGCCGTGATCCCGGGATCAAGCTGTCTTACGGAACCGCTGCACAGATTCCTGGGATTTTTGTATTTTTCATCATCGGAAGTTATAAGGGAATTGATCTTCTCGAAATCAGGATAAGAGATGACAGCTTCCCCTCTTATAACAAGTTCTCCATCAAAAGGGATCTTAAGAGGCACATTCTCAAAGGTTCTTGCGTTTTGAGTGATGACTTCACCGGTCTCTCCGTCTCCTCTTGTTACTGCTTTGAAAAGTTCTCCGCCTTTGTATGTAAGGACAACCGTAAGACCGTCCAGCTTCCAGGAAAGTACACCTTCCTTGTCACCAAGCCATGAGGAAAGCTCTTCTCTTGATTTGGTCTTACCCAGGGAGAGCATGGGGGAGGGATGTTTTTCCTTGGGAAGAAAATCCACAGCTTTATATCCCACAGACTGAGTGGGGCTGCCTGCAAGGATCATTCCCGTCTCTTCTTCGAGG
>ONTX01000006.1 GCA_900320825.1 uncultured Lachnospiraceae bacterium
ATTCTAATGCCCGAGCGTCCTTGTTTGGCGGAGCGCCGCACAAATAAATGGGATACTAGCTCAGTTGGTAGAGCACCTGACTTTTAATCAGGTTGTCGGGGGTTCGAATCCCCCGTGTCTCAGTAAAAAGGCAGTAAAAACAAGCAATACAGGAGTCTCACTTGAGTACAGTACTCAAAAAAGTACTCAAAGTACCCAAGAAACACAGTAATATCAACAAATATTAAGAAAGGAGAAATCCTGTAATTTCTCCCGCAAATGAAAACCCTACTGTGAGTATTAACTCATAGTAGGGTTTTTCATTGTTATTTGATATTGTTATTGGTTTGTAACTTAAGAAACGATGCTCTTAGGATCTCCTTTGTATGGATTCTGTTTGTCAAAGGCTAATGCAGCTGCTTCAATCTCTTTGGGATCCATCTTATCAAAGTATTCTCTTTGCCATTTAGTATAATCATCTCTTTCACGAATAATAACAGAAATAAACTGCTCAGCATCAATAATACCCAATTCTCTGAGCAAACATTCCATTCCTCTATTCATTAATTCCGCTGTACTCATGATCACACCTCCATTTCTGCAATGAAATCAATGGGATTCAACAGCTTAATCTTGTCTGTGTGGTATTTCAATAGACGCATATCTGTTGTTAGCAGATAATCTGCTCCTGCATATATGGCACAGGCCACATGTACTGCATCCTTATATTTTACCCCAGTAGCCATTATTTCGTTAACGCTTCCTTTCAGTTTAGTTTCATATATATCGCTTGGAATATATGAGGAAGTATTAGTATCTATAAACTGTATAATAGGCGTTTTACGAAGCTCATAAGGTGATTGATTGGCTTCATATCTTGACATGAAAGATGATGCTAATTCAATCTCGTTGTTTTTGATCATATTCTGGATCTTCAGTTTTGCCTGTGCCTCCAGAGAAATCTTCATGTAAGACTGATCGTCATAAGGTCTGTTATAGCAACAATTATCAAGATATACTTTCATTCTTTACATCTCCGTATGGTTATTATAACACATACGTATTTTACATCATACAAGGAATATTTAAGGGAACCAAGAGGAAATGGTTAATGAGTTTGTTCCAAAAGGTATTGATGAATTACGGAACGTCTCAAAAGCATTTTTCCATAGATTTAGGGACTGTTTATCAGTCCTTTTTTAGTGGTATCAAAAAGTAAACATTTAGGAACTCATAGAAAGGAGAAGAACTATGAAACGTTATGGCTATCACAGAACAAGCACAAGGGAGCAACATTTAGATCGTGGTATTAAGGAGATAACTGCATACTGCGAACAGAACCAGTTGGAATTGGAAAAGGTTTTCACTGACCAGCAGACTGGTAAGACTTTCAATCGTCCACGTTATCAGGTCTTAAAGGAAGATGTACTAAGACCAGGTGACGAACTTATTATCACAGAAGTTGATAGACTTGGCAGGAACAAACGTGAAACCCTTAAGGAGTTGCAGTATTATCGTGACAATAATATCAGAGTTCGGTGATATCCTTTGCCATTCTTCTTTTGTACATTCCGATCATAGCAAAGCGGATAAAAAACGAAGAAAAGGTTCTTGAGGACGGACTGACCGGATACAGTGATTATAAGAACCGCGTGAAATACAAGGTGCTCCCGCCCATCTGGTAACGGAAAAAGAGAAGCCGTGAACGGATACTTTATCAGCGGCCTCACCTGTGATATGATGGTTAATACCTACTGATAACCGCGCTCATGATGATTGGAAAGAGAAGCATATGAAACAGAAAAAATATCTTTGCAGAGATGTTTCGGAAACGAAAGAAGCAGTCAGACAGATCGGGGAACACTTATCTGCGACTCCTCATAAGAGCGCGCTCGTCACCTTCTATGAGAGGGGCTTTGACACCGAACAGATCAGGTCTGTTGTCGGGATGCTTAAGGACTGCGGGGGCGCTGATCTGCTTATTGCTGGCATCTCAGCTACTCTGGTGGCCGATCTGATGCCTGAAGGATGCGGCATTCTTTTAAATCTTATTCTTACCGAAAAAGCATCCATTGAAGTATTTACAGCCGCATGTTCTCCCGGAGAGGAATCCCGGGAGGCGGGAAAGCTTCGCAAGAGGCTTGACGAGATTGAAAACGTCAAGGCTGTGGAGCTTTTTGTGAGCAACATGTCTTTGAATACGACACGTATCATGGAAGAGTCCATGGAGGGACACGAAGATGCCGTGCTCTTCGGAACTTCCACCATTCGCAACCTCCCTACGAGACTGTCTTTTGAGGAGAACGAAAAAGCGCTTGAAGTTGAAAGCATTTCCGAGGACCTCGTTTCTGATGAGTTTGTGATCGGAAGTGATATACTGCCGGATGGTTTTGTGGCCGTCATATTCTCAGGCAAGGATCTGAATGTTCATGCGGATTATGCACTCGGGTGGAACCCTGTCGGCCGGAAGCTTTCGGTTGAACTGGGCAAAGATCCTTCCAAGGGAGAGACCGTTATCACCAGGATCAATGGGTCCCCTGCGGTTGATATTTATAAAGAGTATCTCGGTGTCTATCCTGATTCATTTCTTATCAGTAATATCTGCGAATTTCCGCTGGTCGTTGAACGTGAAGGGATCAATATCTGTCTCATACCGCTGGACTGCGGCAAGGACGGCGAGCTTTACTTTATGATGTCGTTAAAACCCGGCGAAAAGCTAAGGCTCACCTTTGCATCTCATGATGAAGTTTTAAGAGCGGGATTCAGGTCTCTGGAAAAAATGGAAAGATTTGCTCCGGAGGCAGTTTTCCTTGTCCTGTGCGGAAACCGGATCAATTTCCTTAAGGATGATGCTCATATAGAGTGGGATTCTTTTGCCGCGATAGCTCCCGATAATGTGCTGATGCATGGCGCATGTGAACTGTATTATCATAACAAAAGGGGCGGAATACTCAACAGTGCTCACGTGGCTGTGGGAATGCGTGAGGGCGATAACGTTTCCGAAAACTCCGCAAAGAGTCATCCGGAAGTTGAAGAAATACGTCACGGACGCATGCTGTCTCTTTCGGACAGAATGTCCGTATTCTTAAGCAAGATAACAAATGAGCTGCTGGATATGGCTCAGGAAGCAAGAGATGCGAACAATGCCAAGTCTGCCTTCCTTTCGCATATGTCGCACGAGATACGTACCCCGATAAACGCTATTCTCGGCATGGATGAGATGATCCTGCAGGATTGCGATGACGAAGAGATACTG
>ONTX01000162.1 GCA_900320825.1 uncultured Lachnospiraceae bacterium
CAAGCCCATGATATATTATCCGCTTTCAATCCTTATGCTGGCGGGTATAAGGGATGTCCTGATCATATCCACTCCCAGGGATCTTCCTGTTTTTGAGGACCTTCTCGGAAAAGGTGACCAGCTGGGAATGCATTTTGAATATGCCATCCAGGACCAGCCCAGAGGACTTGCGGATGCATTTATCGTGGGAAGAGAGTTTATCGGAGACGATGCTGTAGCTCTTATCCTGGGTGACAACATCTTCTACGGCCAGAGCTTTTCCAAGATCCTTAAAACTGTTGCTGAGCGCACTGAAAACGAAAAGGGCGCTACCATCTTCGGATATTACGTAAGAGATCCCAGAGAGTACGGCGTTGTTGAATTCGATGAAAACGGAAAGGCTATTTCCATCGAGGAAAAGCCTGCTAATCCCAAGAGCAATTACGCTGTACCCGGTCTGTATTTTTATGACAATGATGTTGTGGATATCGCAGCAAATGTTAAACCCTCTGCAAGAGGCGAGATAGAGATTACTTCCGTTAACAATGAGTACCTTGAAAGAGAAACCCTTCATGTAGAAACTCTTGGAAGAGGCTTTGCATGGCTTGATACGGGAAATCACGACAGTCTCTTAGATGCAGCAGACTTTGTCAGTGCTTTCCAGAAGAGACAGGGACTTTACATTTCCTGTATCGAAGAGATCGCGTATAAGAGAGGTTTTATCGATAAGGATCAGCTCATCAAACTTTCAGAGCCCCTTATCAAGACCGCTTACGGTCAGTACTTAAGAGAGGTGGCAAATGGACTCTAGGTCCAGACTCCTTACAATTTGCGGATGCCTCGGAGCGGTTGCACTGATACTGCTCATAGTTGTCCTTATTGCTGACGGAAACGGAAAGACAGGCAGAGGCACTGCCGGGCAGGTTTCGGATACGGGAAGTATTGAAAGCACCGTAAATGCGGATGGCGCGGCATCTGATGGCACTGTTTCAGATGGCATGTCCCAGAGTATGCAGACAGCACCCGCCCAGAAAAGCGCATCCGAGGGAAGACTCATCGGCGGCAATCCTTCCGCTTTTATGTATGATGATTCTTTTTTCGACGAAGTTCACAGTGCGGCATTTGATGCGGCAATGGACATGTCAAATAATCTCACCATCATGACCACCAGTGTTGAGAAGGACTTGAGAGTCCTGGTGCTTGATAATGCCGGTGAACCTGTTAAGGGAGTTCCCTTTAACATCAGACTGGTGGATTCCAATGATGTGACTTCCAAGTATAAGGACCTGGATAAAGACGGAGTTATCTACGTCGGGGAACTTGCTGCGGGAGATTATGATGTGACTCTTGAGCCCATAGACGGTTACAGGGTTCCCATCCATTCAACAAAGGTTTCCGTTAAGGATAAGGTTGAATATATTCCCATTGCGGATATCTCGGTTCTGATCAAAACGGAAGATGAGATAAATGCGGCACTTGAGGATACCGCATCCAAGGCTGACGCTCTTGAAGATTCCGACAATTCCGAAATCGTTACTCTTCAGGCAGGTGGTGCAAACCACAAAGCGGGTATTGATGTATCCAGCTGGCAGGGTGATATCGACTGGGATAAGGTGAAGGCCTCCGGTATTGAATTTGTAATAGTCAGAAGCGGATACAGAGGATCCGTCACCGGTGCCATAGTAAAGGATAAGTATTTTGATGCAAACGTCTCGGGCGCACAGGCGGCCGGACTTCAGGTTGGAGTATACTTCGTAACCCAGGCAGTGAACGAAGCAGAGGCTGTTGAGGAAGCGTCAGCGGTAATGGAGATGTGCTCCGACTATAAGCTGGAACTTCCCATATACCTGGATGTTGAGGGTTCTAATGGAGGAAGAGGCGACCAGATAGACGTTGCTACCAGAACAGACGTATGCGAGGCATTCTGCAGGACTCTTGAAAATGCCGGTCAGAGCGGAGGCGTATATGCCTGCAGGTACTGGCTTCAGAAGAATATCGATGCAGAGCGTCTGAACAGATATAATGTATGGCTTGCAGAATACAGGAGCACGCCGCTTTACGGAGGATACTACTCCATGTGGCAGTACACATCCAAGGGCCGCATAGACGGCATTTCCGGAAACGTGGATTTCGATATTTATTATTACTAATGTTTTAAATACTTACACGGGTCCTGCCACATAATATAATATGTGTCACCCGTGGACGAAAAAATAACTATTTCAGAGGATAATAAAATGGGACAGATAAGTGTAGAAACATGTGAGATTGAAGGTCTGAAGGTTGTGACCCCTACTGTTCACGGTGACGCTAGAGGCTACTTCATGGAGACATATAACTTCAACGATTTCAAAGAAGCCGGGATTGATACCGTATTCGTCCAGGATAACCAGTCTGCTTCAAAAAGAGGCGTCTTAAGAGGCCTCCATTTCCAGATAAATCATCCCCAGTGTAAGCTGGTAAGAGTCATCAAGGGTGAGGTGTTTGACGTAGCCGTTGATTTGAGAGAAGGCTCAAAGACCTTCGGAAAGTGGCACGGCGTTCTCCTTTCCGAGGAAAACAAAAAGCAGTTCTACATTCCCGGTGGCTTTGCCCACGGATTCCTTGTTCTTTCGGAGTATGCTGAGTTCTGCTATAAGTGCAGCGATTTCTATACCCCCGGAGATGAGGGCGGTGTTATGTACAACGATCCCGATATCGGGATCGACTGGCCCATTCCCGAAGATATGGAACTTCTCCTTTCTGACAGAGACAAAGTATGGCCTTCATATAAAGAAAGATTTGCCAAGTAAAAACCTGTAATGAATATCGGTGCCATAAAAAACAAGAAATTCATAATAGCAATTCTTCTGGCCCTTTTTGCTGCACTTGCAGCGGTGGTGGTTCTGCATACCAATGTTGAAGCAGATCCTGCCCAGGAGAGGGTCAAGAAGATAATATCCGTTGCGGTAATAATTGCATCCGCATTTTTTATCGTACTTAAATACGACAAGATCGTTACGCTTCCCGTTGAGATCTGGCAGAACAGAAGACTGATAGTCAAGCTTGCACTGAACGATTTCAAGAGACGTTATGCCGGTTCCTACATGGGCGTTATCTGGGCTTTCATCCAGCCCCTTGTCACCATCGCTCTTTACTATTTTGTATTCGGAACCATAATGGCCGGTGCCCGTACCAGCGGAAGCGATGTGCCGTTTGTACTTTTCCTTACCTGTGGTATGGTTCCCTGGTTTTTCTTTTCCGAAGCTGTTGCAACCGGAACCACCGCACTTCTTGAATATACATACCTTGTTAAGAAGGTTGTCTTTAAGATAAGTGTTCTTCCCATCATCAAGGTTCTGGCGGCTTTTATCACTCATCTGTTTTTTATAGTCCTTCTGATGATTACTGCGATCCTCTGCGGGTATTATCCCAACATTTACTGGATCCAGATAATTTATTATTCCGCATGCACCTTTGTCCTTGCTCTTGCCATATGCTACACCACATGTTCCATCATTGTGTTTGTAAGAGACCTGGGACAGCTGATAGGTGTCATTCTCCAGATACTTGTCTGGGCCACACCCATCATGTGGAATATCAATCAGCTTCACAATCCCTTGATCATTTCCATCATCAAGATAAATCCCGTTATATACATAGTGACCGGATACCGCGATGCCATATACGGTGGCGGATGGTTCTTTGAGAGATTTTTCTCCACAGTATATTTCTGGGTTGTATGTGCGATCCTCTTTGGAATGGGAAGCATAGTTTATAAGAGACTTAAGCCCCACTTTGCGGATGTGCTTTAAAAAGATATGTCAGAAGAATTAGCGATAGTCGGAAAAAAAATAGAAAAAAGATACAAACTCTACGACCGCAACCGTGATCGTATACTTGATGCGTTCGGTCTTTCGGGAAAAAAGAAACGCTTTAAGTTTCACTATGCTTTAAACGGCGTGGATTTTGAAGTAAAAAAAGGAGAGACCATCGGAATCATCGGAACCAACGGTTCCGGCAAGTCCACACTTCTTAAGATCCTTACGGGAGTCCTTACTCCCACATCCGGAGAAGTTATCGTTAACGGCAGGATCAGTGCGCTTCTTGAACTGGGTGCCGGCTTTAACACGGACTATAACGGTCTCGAAAATATTTATCTCAACGGTACCATGATGGGACTTTCCAAGGCTGAGATAGATGAAAGGATCGATGACATCCTTGCCTTTGCTGATATCGGCGATTACGTGTATCAGCCCTGCAAGACCTATTCCAGCGGTATGTTCGTGCGTCTTGCATTCGCTGTGAGTATAAACATTGATCCCGAGATCCTTATCGTAGATGAAGCACTCAGTGTGGGTGACGTATTCTTCCAGGCAAAGTGTTACAGGAAATTCGAAGAGTTTAAGAAAAAGGGAAAGACCATCCTTTTTGTAAGCCATGATCTGTCCAGCATTTCAAGGTACTGCGACAGGGTATATCTTCTTCACAAGGGTGATATGCTTGGTGTGGGAACCCCCAAGGAAATGATTGATATGTACAAGCAGGTCCTTGCAGGAGTGTCGGAAGATGCCCAGCCACATATCGTGGAGACCGGTGAAAATGATGTGCTTGAATATGGTAACGGCAAGGCTAAGATCGTAAGTTACTCCATCACTGACGAGAAAGGAAGAGATACTTCTGCAATCGTCAAGGGTACGGAATATACCGTGCATATGAAGGTTGAGTTTAACGAGGATGTTCCTTCGCCTATCTTTGCATGCTCCGTGAAAAATGTAAGAGGGGTAGAGATTACAGGAACCAATACTCTCGTGAGTAAGACGTTTAAAGACAGTGCATCCAAGGGTGATGTATTTGAGATAACCTTTAAGCAGAAGATGATGCTGCAGGGCGGGGAGTATCTGATATCCCTGGGATGCACCGGATACGAAGGCAGCGATTTCAAGGTTTATCACAGACTCTATGATATCCTGGGAATCAATGTGATCTCGGATTCGGATACAGTGGGATTCTATGATTGTGATTCGGAAGTAAAAGTATCGAAGAAGTGATGACACCGGACCTAAAATTGACAGCATGGTTTGATGCAAGCGGGGAAGCGAAGACGCTCATCCTCACTTCTGACGACGCTTCGGATCCGTATAGGAAGCTGTCAGGCGGCCCCTATGATCTTATAGTTATGATCGGTGTTCTTGAAAGACTCCGCTTTGAAGAGGGACTGGATCCTGCAGCGGATCTTATCGCAAGAGCAAGAAAACTCCTCTCACCGGAGGGTCATTTTCTATTTAGTCTTACTAACAGACTTGGTCTCAGCGTTTTTGCCGGTCACCCGGATTCAAGAACCGGCGAGTGTTTCAAATCTCTGGAGAAGAAATTCTCCCCCGGCTATACCACAAGACGCGGTCTTGATGAGATATGTGCTTCAGCGGGTATCTCACAGTCTGATTATCATGTTTATTATCCATTCCCTTCAATTCATGATTTTACCGGTATCTTCTCGGACAGAAGACTTCCTCATGTATCCGAATGCAGGGCAAAATATGAGGATACTAAATACAGGCTCTTCGACGAAAATCTTGCTTTCGATACCATAATCCGTGACGGATGTTTCCCACTTTTTGCAAATGATTATATATGCGTAGTTGGCTCTCAGCCCGAGGAGGCGTACGTGTCTTATTCCGAAACTCAGTCAGGAACAGTTTTTACAACTCTCACAAAGGGCTGGGTGAAAAAGCGAGCCCTTGATGAAGGCGGGAAAAAGCGTCTTGAAAAGATCAGGGATAACTACGAGAAGGTAAGTGCAAAATTTGAAGGCACGGGTATTCATGTTTGCCCCAATTATGAAACTGCCGACGGTCCCGAACTTGGATTCCCTTTCCAAAGGGGAATGAGCCTGGATGAAATGCTGGATGAAAGACTTTTTGAGGGCGATATTTCGGGATTTCGGGAACTGTTTGAAGAATACATTTCAAGGATCTCCGGTACTGCCGATGTGGATATCACCTGCATGGATCTTACATTTGACAATATCGTTGTTGATTCGGGCAGCTGGACCCTTACGGATTACGAGCATGTAGTATCCGGAAAAAGAGATCCGAGAGCAATAGCTCTTTATGCTCTGAGGAACTATATTTCAGGCGATGTTAACAGACTTGCCTGTGATCCGGACAGGCTTTCAGGAAGACTTGCCGTCAGCGCTGATATGCGTGAAAAATGGGCGGCAGAGGATGAAAAGCTGCTTGGGAAAGTTGAAATGTAGATGCCCGTAGCGTAAAATAGCATCTGCAGGATTCTTGCGGATTGCAGGATACAGGCTTATCGGAGGTATGATTTTATGTCTATAAAAGATGTTATAAAGGATTCGTTTTTGTCCGGATATTCGGCTACGGATTTTGGAACCAAGATGATAATCACGACGCTGGCTTTCAGTTGTCTCCTGGGTATATATATTTTTTTCTGCTACCGTATCATGACAAGGAGGACTTTTTATTCCAAGTCATTTGCATCATCGCTGGTTGCTGTATGTATGATAGTTTCTGCCATAATCCTTTCCATGCAGGCTAACGTTATCGTATCCCTCGGTATGGTGGGTGCACTTTCCATCGTCAGATTCAGGACTGCGATCAAAGATCCCCAGGACCTTGTATATATGTTCTGGAGTATTGCCGCGGGTATCATCTGCGGTGTAGGCCTTACAGAAGTAGCACTTCTTCTCAGCCTCGGACTTACTATCGTCTTGTTTATTCTTGAGAAGATTCCCGTATCAAGAGCTCCCAAGATCCTTATCATCAATTCCGTTAATTCAAAAGAAGCAGAAGATGAGATAGAGGATCTGATCAAAAAGCATACGGGATATTACAAGGTAAAGAGTAAGGTTTTAACTGAAAGTGCAATCGACTGGGCCGTTGAGATAAGAACTTCCGAAGACCGTACTCTTACAAGTGAGCTTAGTTCAAGCAAAAATACAGTATCAGTAAGCTTACTCGACCATGATGGTGAAGTGAATTTTTAATGACCGGTTTCAAAGAAAAAAACGATCTCAGATATGAGATGAAATATGAGATATCGAAAGTTGAGGCGGCGTGTCTTATACAAAGACTTAAGTGCTGCATGAAGCTGGATTCTCACGCATCCGAAAAGGGGATGTATCGTATCAGAAGCCTTTATTATGATACCCTTGATGATGATTTTCTAAAGGCGAATCTTGACGGTACAGAGCCTCGTAATAAGTGGAGGATCAGGACATATGATCTGTCACCTGATGTATCATATCTTGAATGTAAATCCAAGATTAGGGGAATGATAAGAAAAGATTCCTGTATGATCAAAAGAGAAGACTTTGATACTTTTGATAAAAAGTACCGTACTGACGGAGCTCCCGAAAGCAGTCTGATCAATCGTTTTATCATGCTTAAGGATCAAAAATGTCTTTCTCCGAAGGTTATAGTTCAGTATGACCGCATTCCCTATGTATATCCGGTGGGAAATGTCAGGATCACCATAGATCATAATATAATGTCATCCACGGATACGGACGGGCTTTTTGATCCTTCCATAAAAGTCAGACCTGTTCTTGAGACTGGCAGATGTTTACTTGAGGTTAAATGGACAGGAATACTCCCTGACCATATCGCCCATATGCTTGGCGGTTTTGATATGAGATGGAGTACCTTTTCCAAATATTGCATATGCAGACGTTACAGCTAAAAGAAAAGAAAAATGTTATCGCCATATTTTTGATGTCTGTTTTTGTTTTGCTTATTCTTTACTATGCTGTATCCTCTGCAGAAAGCAGGAATAATTCTCATGGGATAATAATCTCCGAGATCTGTACCGCAAACGAAAGCGTGCTATACGATACCAATGGAAAATACGGTTCGGATTACATAGAAATCTATAATTCTTCGGATTCTGAAGTAAACCTTTCAGGTTACGGTCTTTCCGACAACGACGAAGATCCATACAGATGGACATTCCCCGAGACCATACTGTCTCCGGGGGAATGTCTTATTTTATTTGGAGGGGTGGCAGAAGATGTTGTTGCTTACTACAGAGAAGACTATGTATCTCCGATGCTGGGATTCGGTTTCAAATACGGAGAGGTATGCCTTCTTACAGACGATAAGGGCGAATGTATAAGCAGAGTCGGCATTCCGAATCTTGATACCGATACTTCCCTTCAGGTCACTACGGAGGATCTTTACAGTTATCTTACGGGAGTCCCTTCTCCCGGATATATCGGCAGTAAAGAGGATCTGAACCCGCCTCAAAAAATCATTACGGATAATATTCCGATTGCTTCGGCAGAATCCGGTTTTTATGATGATGAATTCTATCTGACTCTGTCTTCGGAACATGAGAATGACAGGATCTATTACACTTTGGACGGAAGCATTCCTGATGAGACATCCGAAGAGTATACCGCCCCCATTCTCATAAAGGACAGAACTCCGGAAAAGAACATCTATTCTTCCATCGGCGGAATATCTCACAAGGAATATAACCTTAAGGATGAGAATGTTGATAAATGCACGGTATTAAAGGCTGTTACGGTGGATGATAAAGGTGCTGTCAGCGATATTCTGGAGAAAGTGTACTTTGTTGGTTTTTCCGGACGATACGGTATCGAAGGCATTCCGGTCATGTCTGTCAGCTGCGATCCGGAGGATCTTTTTTCATACGATAAAGGTATATATGTCCTTGGAAGACTTTATGATTACGCTGACAGTAAGTATGTAAATGCCCCGGGACTTCAGGAAGCAAACTATTTCGGAAATGGAAAAGACTGGCAAAGACCTGCCAACATTGTTTACTTTGACAAAGACCGTACTTCCGGGATCAGTCAGACTGTGGGGTTGAGGATACACGGCTGTTCCTCCAGAGGTTTTAACCAGAAAAGCTTCGGATTGTATGCTGATCCGTCATATGGCGGGGGAGATCACTTTGAATTCTATTCCTTTGAAGAAAAAAATGATTATGATAAGATCCTGCTTTATTCCGGAGGCGATCTGTACAATACCAAAATGAGGGATTCCCTTGTAAATGAACTTGTTAAAGACAGAAATGCAGGATATCTTGATTCGAATCCTTGTGCCGTATTTTTGAACGGGGAATATTGGGGAACATATCTTATTCAGGAAAAGACTTCACCGTGCACAATTTCCGGCCATTACGGTGTTCCTGCAGATGACCTTTACATCGTTAAGCACTGGGATCTTCTGGGCTGGGATGATGAAACAAACGAACGGATAAGTTCGGAACTCTGGGATTCCTTTGATGTTATCGGTGAAAATGACATGACGGACCCGACAGTATATTCCCATGCTGAAGCTTTTATGGATATTCAGAGCTTTATAGATTACTGCAGCGTACAGATATATATCGCAGACAGCGACTGGTGGGGAGTTAACACCAATAATACCGCTTTCTGGAGAAGTACCGTTTTCGATGGTTCCAATCCTTATTCCGATACAAAGTGGAGAGCATTTCTTTATGATGTGGGAGCGAGTCAGGGACTGTACGCTGAAAATACTTCATATGACCATGACAGCTTCGGAGAGGCATTACAAATATGCGATGTATTTCAGTCACTTATCCAAAACCCGGATTTCAGGAAAAGATTTGTGATCTCCTTTATGGATATCGCAAATAATAATTTCGCTTACGAAAATGTTCATAGAACCATATATGAAATGGCTGAAAGCTATAAAGCCCCTGTTGTTCTCTCGGAAAAAAGGTGGAGGGGAGATTTTTCGGAAGCTGTTTTTGATGATGAATATAATGGAAAATATGATGAGAAGGAATTCGACAGGAATATCCGGATCCTCGATGACTATTATAAATACAGGTTCGGATGGATCACATTTTATCTGAAACAGGATCTTGAGCTTAAAGGCGAACTTGTTGATGTTAATATATCGGTTGATGATAATATTGCATGTGGTTTGGATATCAATACCATTCATTTTGAGGAAGCACCATCAGAGTGGTCCGGAAAATACTTTACTGATTATCCCATAACACTGACTTGCACCCCTTCAGATGGTACTTCGGAGGTTATCTGGGTCGTAAATGGCACAAACTACTCGGAAGAGCGTTCAATTGAGCTGAATCTTGCGGAAATTGGCGAAAATGCAAGCATTGAACTGAAAAAGAGATGAGCATTACGTTGCCTCGAAATATAGACAAAAATGCCCTGAAATAGTATGATTATATATGTTTTTGGAGTTGTTTTGACTGGGAGAAAGCAGAGCTTTCACCGACTTAAATAAGAGTCACAATAGTGGCTACACTTGGAGGTGTCTATGAGCTACAGGGAAGAGTTTGAAAAATGGATCAGCGATGACTATTTTGACGAAGCTACAAAGCAGGAGCTTCTTGCCATCAGAAATGATGATAAGGAAGTGGAAGACCGCTTCTACAGAGAGCTTGAATTTGGTACCGGAGGACTCAGAGGCGTTATCGGAGCCGGCACCAACAGAATGAACGTATATACCGTCAGAAAAGCTTCCCAGGGACTTGCCAATTACATTATCAAGGCGGGAACCCAGGCTAAGGGTGTTGCAATCTCCTATGACTGCCGTCGTATGAGCCCCGAATTTGCTGATGTTACCGCACTTTGCCTTGCAGCTAACGGCATCAAGGCATATGTTTTCGATGAATTACGACCCACTCCCGAACTTTCCTTTGCACTTCGTGAGCTGGGATGTACCGCAGGCGTTAACATCACCGCAAGCCACAATCCCCCCGAGTACAACGGATACAAGGTTTACTGGGAGGACGGAGCACAGGTAACACCTCCTCACGATACCGGTATCATTGGTGAGGTTTTTGCAATAAAAGAATACAGTGACTGCAAGACCATGGATAAGGACGAGGCCATCGCCAAGGGTCTTTACATCACCATCGGTAAAGAGATAGATGACAAATACATGGCAGAGCTTAAAAAACAGAGCATTCACCCCGAGATCATAAAAGAGGTTGCGGGGGATATTAAGATTGTCTACACACCTTTCTGTGGTACGGGAAATAAGCCTGTACGGAGGATCCTTGAAGAGCTTGGTTACAAGAATGTCTATGTTGTTCCCGAGCAGGTAGGACCAGATCCTGAATTTACCACACTTGCATATCCCAATCCCGAGGACCCCAAGGCATTTGAGTATGCCCTGAAACTTGCAAAGGAAAAGGATGCGGATATCGTTCTTGCAACGGATCCCGATGCTGACAGATTGGGTGTTTATGCCAAGGATACAAAGACCGGAGAGTATGTTGCTTTCACCGGTAACATGAGCGGAATGCTCATTGCAGAGTATATCTTAAGAGAGCGCACCGCACTGGGCATCATGCCTTCAAATCCTACTCTTGTAACTACTATCGTTACCACCAACATGACCTTCCCTATGACGAAGGCATATGGTGTTAAACTCATCGAAGTACTCACCGGATTCAAGTATATCGGAGAGCAGATCAAGATCTTCGAGCAGAACGGAAATAAGGACAACAATTACGTATTCGGACTCGAGGAATCCTACGGATGCCTTGTGGGAACCCATGCCCGTGATAAGGATGCCATCGTTGCGGTTGAGATGCTCTGTGAGGTTGCCTCCTGGTGCAAGAAGCAGGGTAAGACCCTTTGGGATTTCATGATCGAAGTTTATGATAAGTACGGATACTTCAAGGAAACCCAGTATACCATTACCATGAAGGGCGCAGAGGGAGCCGGAAAGATCCAGGAGCTGATGGATAACTTAAGGAACAATCCTCCCAAGGCTTTCGGAGACCTTGAAGTTCTTAAGTTCAGGGATTACAAGAAGGATGTTGTTCTTGACATGAAGACCGGAGAAAAGACTTCAACAGGCCTTCCTTCATCGAACGTTCTTTATTTTGAACTTCCCGATGACAACTGGTGCTGTGTAAGACCTTCCGGAACCGAGCCCAAGGTTAAGTTTTACATGGGTGTTAAGGGCAAGAGCCTTGAGGATGCAAACGCAATGAGCGCTGCACTTACCGAGGCTGTTAAAGCTTTTGCATAAGATTAAACAAATAAGGGCGGTTTCCAGTCACCGGAAGCCGCCCTATATTATTATATTTCCATGGACAAATTATCTGTTTTAAAAAGAAGCATAGGATATATGAAAAGAAATGGCGTCCGTCAGGGTATTACCGAGATTGCCGAAAGCTTTTCAATTCGAAAGCTCCGGGGTTCGGATTACAGGGTTCCTACGGAGTTTGAACTTGCGCGGATGAAGAAACTTTCTCGTGAGCTTTCATACTGTCCGCTCATTTCTGTCATCGTTCCCGTATATATGCCGGATTCCGTTCATTACAGACTGATGATAGAAAGCGTTGCTGAGCAGTCCTATGACAATCTGGAACTTATCCTTGCCGATGCTTCACCTGATGAAGATGCTTCCGGTTTCAGGATGATCGCTGACAGTTTTGAAGATGCAAGGATAAAGTATCTTAAGATGGAAGAAAACGGCGGTATTTCAGCAAATACCAACGTCGCTCTCGAAGCAGCAAAGGGTGAGTACATCGTCCTTCTTGATCATGACGATGAGCTTACTCCCGATGCACTCCTTAGGGTTGTGGAAAAGATCATAAGCTTTAAAAAGGATTCGGGAAAGCTTCCCGATGTCATTTATTCAGATGAGGACAAGCTGACAACATCGGGAGATGAATATACTGAGAGAAATTCCAAACCTGATTTTGACCATAACCTTCTTCTTTGCTGTAACTATATCTGTCACCTTACGGTGGTGAGAGCAGATCTTCTCAAAAAGCTGGGATTCAGGTCTGAGTTCGACGGAAGCCAGGACTATGACATGCTCCTGAGAGCATACAGGGAGGGAGCGGTCTTTTGTCATATTCCCCAGGTGCTTTATCACTGGAGGATCACTCCGGTCTCAACCTCGTCCAATACATCCGGAAAAAGCTATGCATATGATGCCGGAAAAAGAGCTCTTGAAGAACATGCCTCCGCTCTTGGATGGGATGCTGAAATTTATAATCTCAGGAACGTAGGATACTATGAATTCAGGTACTCGGGCGACTTATTGAAAAAACGTCAACAAGTCGGAGCAGTTGGCGGAAGGGTGGTAAGTAACGCCCATAGAGGAAAGATACTGGGTGGTATCATGGACCGGGAAGGTAATCCTATTTACGCTGGACTCCCATCGGGCTATACCGGATATTTCCATAGAGCTGCACTTCAGCAGTCGGCCCCGGTACTTGATATCAGGTGCATAAGGATAAGCGAAAGATTTTATAATGACTTTTACAGGATCACAGGGATTAAATATTCAGAACACAGGACTCCCGGTATCATATCTCTTCGCCCTCACGAGATCACCAGGGCTCCACAGGATGGCGAAAAGGTTTTTGACTTTAAGTCAAAAGAGTTCACGGAGGACGAGATCCTCAAAATGAGCCTTGAACTGTCTAAGATGATCTGTGATGCGGGATATGAACTTCTGTATTATCCGACCTGGCAGGTTACCTGGAAATAAAAAGCGGTTTAATTACCGAATTATGGTATAATACGAAAGATATGTAAGTAAGATATTTAAATTAACGAGTATCACTTCAAAATATTAAAGATTTGAAAGCGAGATTTTGATATGTGTGGAATTGTCGGATATGTAGGTAAAAAACAGGCAGCCCC
>ONTX01000229.1 GCA_900320825.1 uncultured Lachnospiraceae bacterium
ATTTAAGATCCTTTCGCTTTCCGAGGAAATGGTATCCCTTATCCTGCAGAAAAGATCATATTCAAGATTACGTATCTTTTCCTCCGCATTAAGAACACTGTCTTCAAGGCTTTTAAGCTGTGCGGAAGTAAATCTCTCACAGTTTGTAAGAGTCTGACGGCGTATGTAGTCATCAGGAACCTTATCGGTAAATGAATTTGTTATCTCAAAATAATAACCGAAGGATTTATGAAACTTAATCCTGAGATTTTTTATTCCGGTTCTTTCCCTTTCGGAATTCTCAAGATCCGCAAGCCATTTCTTTCCGTCAGTCTTGGCATTTCTTAATTTATCCAGTTCTTCATTAAAACCGTCTTTGATAATATCTCCGTCCCTTATGGTAAGAGGAGGCTCTTCTTTTATGGATGAATCGATAAGAACTTCAATATCCATCAGAAGATCAAAAAGATCCATTATACGGTCAAGTTCTTCACAATGGATATCTTCCATAACGGTTTTGATATGAGGAAGCATCTTAAGAGAAGAATCAAGACTGATAAGATCCCTGGGATTAGCGTTTCCGAAAGTGATACGTGCAAGAAGCCTTTCAAGATCATAAACCGGATTAAGATATTCCCTGAGTTCATCCCTTGAAATAGAAGCTTTATTTAGTGCCTCTATGGCAGTCTGTCTTTTCCTTATCTCTTCTTCGTCTATAAGAGGCTGCTCCAAAAATGTACGGAGAAGCCTTCCGCCCATTGCTGTCTTTGTCCTGTCAAGGACGCCAAGAAGTGACCCTTTTTTCTGCTTATCCCTAATGGTTTCTGTTAACTCAAGATTTCTTCTGGAAGAAGAATCAAGCATCATGAACTTATCAGCATGATAGGGATGAATGCCGGTGATATTGGAAAGATCGGTTTTCTGTGTATCATGAAGATACATAAGACAAGCTCCGGCAGCAAGAACACCGGGGATCATGGAATCGAGACCAAGTCCGATAAGGCTTTTAACCTTGAACTGCCTTAAGACTTCACCCGTTGAAGTCTTTTCGTCAAACATGGCATCGTCAAGTACGGTAACGGGAATGCTGAGTCTTTCTTTAATTGAATTCAAAAGATCGCTCTGAAGGGAAAAGCCTTTGTTACAGATAAGTTCGGAAGGCGAGAATCTTGCAATATTATCCTTAAGAGAAGATGCATCATCCGCAACGGAAACAAGAAATTCTCCGGTTGAAACATCCACAACGGAAAAACCTATACCGTTATCCTGATAACAGATACTCATGAGATAATTATTCTTTCCTCCGTCGAGGGAAAGAATGTTCATATTGGTACCGGGAGTAACGACTTTAATTACTTCACGCTTAACAAGACCTTTTGCAAGCTTGGGATCTTCCACCTGCTCGCAAATGGCAACCTTATATCCTTTGGCTACAAGTCTTGAAATATAGGTATCTGCAGCATGAAAAGGGACTCCGGCCATGGGAGCTCTTTCCTCAAGACCGCAGGATTTTCCGGTAAGTGTAAGTTCGATCTCACGGGATGCTATAACGGCATCATCAAAGAACATCTCATAAAAATCACCGACTCTGTAGAAAAGAAGACAGTCCTCATACTGCTTCTTGGTCTCCAGGTAATTTTGCATCATGGGTGAGATATCGGTATTATCTATTAAGTTATTGATATCAGGAGTATTTGAACCTTCCACTTTTTAAACCCTGCTTCCGATATAATAAAAGCCTCTGCATTCATCAAGCTTCACGGGAACGATATTTCCTATGAGGCTTTCGTCGCCTTTAAAATGAACCAGCATATTATTGGATAATCTGCCTGTAACAAATCCTTCAGTGGATTGATTAACCTCTTCCACCAGAGCGTCAAATGTTTTACCCTGCCAGATAAGTGCCCGTTTTTTTGCACTCTCCTGTACAAGGCTTAAGACTTTATCAAAGTACATTTTAACATTTTCTTCGCTAACCTGGTCTTCTCTTTTTGCGGCGGGAGTACCCATTCTTTTTGAATATATAAAAGTAAAAGCATTATCGAATTCCACGTCTCTGATGACATCAAGGGTATCCTCAATATCGCTTTCGGTCTCGGAAGGAAAACCGACCATTATATCGGTGGTAATGGCAATGTCTTCAATCTCATTTCTTATCTTCAGAGCAAGATCTATGAACTGTTCCTTGGTATAATGTCTGTTCATTTCTTTAAGGATCCTGGATGATCCGCTCTGAAGAGGAAGATGAAGATGCCTGCATATCTTAGGTTCATTTTTAATGACAGCAATCAGATCATCGGAAAGATCCTTGGGATGTGAAGTCATGAATCTGACTCTTTCAATTCCGTCTATATCACAAACCCTCTTCAAAAGTTCCGGGAACGATATCTCTCCATCTATTCCGTTACCGTATGAATTAACATTCTGACCAAGGAGCATGACCTCTTTTACACCGGTTTTTTGAAGATTTTTTATCTCCTCAATGATATCTGCACTTTCCCTTGATCTTTCCCTGCCTCTTACATAGGGAACAATACAGTAAGTACAAAAATTATTGCATCCGAACATGATATTAACGCCGGATTTAAAAGGATATTTACGTATTACGGGAAGATCTTCAACTATATTATCCGTATGATCAAAGATCTCACAGATATGTCTTTCGCCGGAAAGAAGTCTGCTTAAGTATTCGGGAAAAGCATACAGATTATGAGTTCCGAAAATAAGATCAACAAATGAATAGGATTTTTTTATCTTTTCAAGAGCGGTGGGTTCCTGGGGAAGGCAGCCGCACACAGCAACCATCATATCCGGATTTTTCTTTTTTCTCGCAAGTGCTTCACCGAGATGTCCGTATAATTTCTGGTTGGCGTTGTCCCTTACGGTACAGGTATTATATAAAACAAAGTCGGCATCCTCTGTATCTTCAAGCAGCTCAAAGCCTGAAGACACAAGGATACCGGCTAATTTTTCGGAATCACGGGCATTCATCTGACATCCGAATGTAACTACGGATGCAGTAAGTCTTTTTCCTGATTCATCTTCTTTTTTTAATACAAGTTCACGAGATTTATTAACGTATTCTCTCTGTGCAATCGTCTCACGGACATCGGTGTTTTTCATAAGCCCTTTTCAGGAGCGTGATTCACCATAATATCCCGCAAGTACTATCGTGGGTCCGGTATGGGTTCCGATGACCGGTCCCATATTATTTACCATGAAATCGGTAAATCCAAATCGCTCCGTTATTTTTTCCTGTAAATATTTTGCATCTTCGGGGCAGTTACCGTGACCGATCATTATGGTCTTGTTCATATCACGATATTTACCCATATGCTGTTCCATGTAATCAACTATGTGATCAAGGCTCTTCTTTCTGCCTCTGATCTTTCCGCCCGCATCAAGTCTGCCCTCATCATTAACAACTATAAAAGGTTTTACTGATGCAATGTTACCTATAACCGCACTGGTCTTGGATACTCTTCCGCCTCTCCAAAGGTCCATGAGATTATCCACTGTTATGGCAAGGCAGCAATGAAGCACATTAGCCCTGATAAAAGTTGTGGTTTCTTCAAAACTCTTTCCCTCATCCCTCATCTCAACTGCTTTGATGACGGAAAGCATCTCGCCAAGGGAACCTGTAAGGGAATCTATAACCTCCACTCTTTTTCCGGGATGGGATGCCATGAATTCATTTGCTCCCGTCTGAACGGATCCGCATGTTCCCGAAAGTCCTGTTGATATACCGATAAAAAGAAAATCATCGGCATCGCCTGCATGATCCTCAAAATAGGTTCTGGCCTGATCCGGATTAACCTGTGAAGTGATAGGCTTTGAACCCTTGGAAAGTCTGTCGTAAAATTCCTCGATGGAAATCTCCCTGTCCAGATTATATGTAACACCGTCCATCAAAGTGGCAAGGTTTATAGTATCTATACCATGCTCTGCGGCATAATCCTTAGGGATATCCGAACCATTGTCTGTGATTATCTTAAACATATACTACCTCCGGAAAAGATTATATCTATGCCGTTTGTAATAATACTATAAACGATAATCAAAAACAAGTATAAATATATATTAAAAAACGCTAAACATAGTATTTGAATCTACATGTTAGCCCCGGTTAACAGATTATTTTCCGGTACTACCGAATCCGCCGTTTCTGACTCCGGTGGTCTCGTCATCCTCAGTTATTCCGTAAGGCATAAAGATGGACTGGGCAAAAGCATCGCCTTCTTTTATAACAACGGTCTTGCCTTCGTTGGTATCGTTTGTAAGCTTAACAAATATATGACCTTCGTTATCGGAATTGTAATAATCTGAATCAATGATACCAACGGTATTATTGAGCTGAAGTCTGTATTTGAATCCGAGTCCGCTTCTGGGAAAAACCGCAAGCATCCAGTCTTCCTTCATTCTGACTCTGATACCGGTGGGGATCTTAACAGTCTCGCCGGGAGCAAGGGTTACATCAAAGGTTGCGTGAAGATCGTAGCCGGCGCTTCCGGATGTTGCTCTTGAAGGAAGCTGAATACGATCATATTTATCCTTCAGAACGGATTCGCTATCTTCGATGCCTTCCATTCCGGCTTTAAACTGCTCAAAACTAACCTTTTCAAACTTTCCGACTCTTTCCATATCTGTCTCCTTTAAGTGTTGCTCTTGAGCTATAAATGCATTTTTTCCTCATGCGCCATGTCACTAAATTCGCGTTCGCCCTTGCAATACAGTTCGCTTCTGCGGAACTCGCTTCGCTCAGACATGTCCTCGAAGCGAACTTGCCGGGCTCCGCTCATTAAGTGTCTTGGCAAAATCGTAAACAATGCATTTATAGCTCAGGAGCTTCTCAAAACATACACGGTACGCCTGACTTGGAACTTCCGTAAACATTGTCAGGATTTAGTACCGAATAGTGGTCTTCGCAGTGAATGTGAACATCTCCGGATCCCAGGGACTCCTTAACATCAATGACCCTCTGATTGGAACTTCCCTTCCAGCAAAGAGTTACATCCTTAAGATTCTTATCATAGGGTCCGTCTACCACCACATCCACATACTGCATCAGTTCAAGATCCTGTATATCCTCCCAGAGATATCCGGTGTAAAGCCAGACATCCTTTTTCGGGAAAGTAGTCTTAAATTCTTTGAGAAGCTGCAGGATATCATTTCTGTTTCCGGGATAAAGAGGATCACCGCCTGTTAATGTAAGTCCTGAGATATAATCCCTGGAAAGAAGGTCAAAAAGTTCCTTCTTTGCATCCTCATCAAAATATACGCCACCGTCAGGATCCCAGGTCTGCGGGTTCTGGCACTGGCTGCACATATGAATACATCCGGAAACCCATAAAGTGATCCTGAGTCCGTCACCGTTATTCATATCATCTTTTGTAATATCATGATATCTCATTACATCGATCTTCTTTCGGATATTTCGATCATCTTGGCATCGTTAAGTCTTGTATCACCATGAGTTCTCGAGTAAGACAGATAACCGTTCATTCTGTCTATCTTGGTAAGATTCTTACTGCCGCATACGGGACACACATCCATTGAAAGCTCCTCATGTCCGCAGTCATCACAGTAAGCAAGTGAAAGATTGACTCCCTCATAAAATCCCATTTTCATGGCTCTTCTCACAAGAGTCTTTATGGCCTGCAAATTATAATCTACAGGGTACTTAACATACTGAATCTTTCCTCCGTTGAAAAGGTCCCAGAATCTCTTCTCATAATCCTGCTTTTCAATGGGCGTAAGATCTTCGGTTACATGACAGTGGAAGGAATTGGAAACATACTCCCTGTCAGAAACACCTTCAACGATACCGTATTTTTTACGGAACTGCTTAACCTGAAGACCGCAAAGATTCTCGGCGGGAGTTCCATAAATTGCATAGAGCCTGTGATCTTCTTTTTTAAACTCAGCGATCTTATCATTGATATGCTTCATGACCTCAAGAGAAAATTCTGCATCCTCAGTAAGGTTTTTGTCATTATATAATCTCTGAAGTTCATTAAGTGCGGTAATGCCGAATGAAGCCGTTGCAGAATCAAGAAGAGGCTTGATCTTATCGGAAAGACCGAGATTTCCTCCCCTGAAACCGCCCATACAGTAAGCAAGGGGATTGGTGGAGGCTTTCATTTCACCAAGATATGCATATGTCCTCTGGTGAAGATTCCTGATAAGTTCAAGATAATAATCAAGAAGCTCGTAAAAATCTCTTCCTTCTTTTCTGCTGCGAGCAAGGATCATTGGAAGGTGAAGGGATACAACACCTATATTGAATCTTCCCACAAAAACAGGCTGATCTTCGTCATCTGCAGGTTCCATGCCACCTCTTTCAAACCAGGGAGAAAGGAAAGCCCTGCAGCCCATAGGAGAAATGATCTTACCGTATTTTTTATATATCGAAGGTACGTAGCCCTCACCTGTAAGGCTAAGATAGTCGGGATACATGGTCTTAGAGGAACACTTAACCGCAAGATCAAAAATGTATTCAAGCTCCCCTCCTTCACCATGAAGTTTTTCATCATAAAGGAAAACGATCTTGGGGAAAAGAACAGGCTTCTTCTTGCCCTTCATTCCCTGGCCTTCCATATGGACCTTAAGAAGAGCCTCCGTTGCCATCCTCTGGAAATCGGAAGTTCCGGTTCCTGCCGTAACTGTAATGAAAGGATAATCACCTCTGCTTGATGCTAC
>ONTX01000501.1 GCA_900320825.1 uncultured Lachnospiraceae bacterium
GCTTCTTAACGGCAATTTCCCGGGAAGGGGAATAGTCAGGGCGATCTTTTTCCTGCCTGTTATTCTCAATACCGGGGCCATTACCGCGGCTCTTCAGTTGTCCGCAGCCATGATGAACGGCGGTGTTGCATCAGGTGCAGCCGAACTTGCGGGAACTTCCGCTGATGTAACCTTCAGCATGCAGTATCTTATAGGCATGTTTGTGAACCTTGGGATCCCGGCTAAACTTTTGTGGTATATAGTGGGTGCTGTTGACAGGGTCGATGATATAATAAGGGCCTCCGGTGTTCAGATTGTCATATTCATTGCGGCGCTTCAGTCCATATCACCTTCCCTTTACGAGGTTGCAAAAATAGAGGGTGCATCTTCTTATGAGACGTTCTGGAAGATCACATTCCCCCTTGTAATGCCCCATATCATCACAAATGTCGTCTATACCATAGTTGATTCCTATACGAATTCCGATGTTGTCAATCTTGCTTATGATACGGCTTTTACTGCCTTTGATTACGGACTCAGTGCGGTATTTTCACTTGTTTCCACGGTGATCACATGTCTGATACTGCTGCTTGTATGCAGGTTTATACAGAAGAGAACTTTTTACTATAACTGACGGAGATGTGTATGAAATTTTTATACAAACTTCTTAAAATCGTAATACTTGTTGGTGTAAGCTACGTCATCATATCGCCTCTTATCGGTATGATCGTTCAGTCTGTTGCTTCGACGGAGGATCTGTATAATCCCATGATGTACGTCCTGCCTTCTGATCCCTCACTTGAAAAATATGAACTTGTATCGGAGCGCCTGGATTATCTTCCGACGATAGCCAAAAACCTTATATACACTTTAAGCCTTACACTGATACAGCTGTTTGTCTGTTCTATGGTGGGATACGGTTTTGCCAGGTTTGATTTCAAGTTTAAAAAGATTTTGTTTGCCCTTGTGGTCATTATGATAGTCATTCCCGCACATACCATCATGCTGCCCCTTTATATGACTTTTAAAAACTTTGATCCTTTGGGAGTCATCTCACTTATAAACGGCGAATCTTTAAATCTTATGAGCAGCGTATGGCCCGTGTATATCCTTACCTTTTTCGGCTGCGGAGTAAGATCCGGACTGTATATCTATATTTTCACACAGTTTTTCAGGGGCCTTCCTAGGGAGATAGAAGAAGCCGCTTTAGTAGATGGAGCGGGAGTGTGGTATACTTATTTCAGGATAATGCTGGTCAATGCAATGCCCGCTGTCATAACGGTAAGCGTATTTTCCATCGTATGGCAGTTTAATGACCTGTTTTATTCGAATCTATTTCTTGTGGATGAAGATATAGTAATCAGTAAAAAACTCGCATCCCTTCCCGGAGTGCTTGCTAACCAGGACAAGATACTCAATATTGCCATACAGCAGCAGTATGTGGATGCGGGTATTATAATGACGCTTTTGCCTGTCGTTATCATATACCTGGTGCTTCAGAAAAAATTTATCGAAGGAGCAGAAAGATCGGGAATCGTCGGATGACGATCCCTGAAAGCAAAGCTTACTCGACTTGAATTAATGTTGCTTACGCAACAAATAAGGAGGTTTGAGAATTGAAAAGACAGAGACTGTTGGCATGCCTTGTGGCTGCTGCAATAGCCTTATCCATGACAGCCTGCGGACAATCGTCCGATGCCCCGGATGAAGAGGCCGTGCCTGAAGTTACGGAGACGGACGTCGAAGATGTTTTCGTATTCGACGATTCCGCAAGTGTCACTTTTTCCGACGGGAAATTTGCATTCCTGGGAAGTGACAGGATGGTTAATTCCTCGGCAAAGGAAACCAACTTAGAGCTTGTGGACAAGGATGGCAGAAAGGCTGTGAAAGTCACCAGTTCAGATAACGGCAAGATGTATGTTGCCATCGGAATGAAAGAACTTCTGGGAAGTGGTGCGGCTAAGGTCAAAAGCGTTGAGTTCGGACTGGAGACAAGCCAGGGAGATGCCTTTACCGCAACATCCGGAAATGTGTACGTGGTAAGCGGTGATGATAACGAGATCATTGATTCATGGTCCATTTATCTTGAGAAGAAAAACCCCAAAAAGATAAGTGTTGAAATACCCAATGCATCAGCTGTTGATTATCTGGTGCTTTCGCTTGAAGACTCAGGCGCCGGTAATTTAGATGGAGCAATACTTTATATCTATACCATTTCCTTTAAGGATGAAGAAGGAAATGCCATTAAAGCAAACACTTCTGCCGAGTATGTATCTTTGGAGCCCGCAGATGACAGAAGCAATCTCTACGGTATAAGAGATTTCCTCTATGTTGAAGGTCTTGCCGGTTCCTATTCTGAGTGGACTCCTTCGGAAAAAGCAGTTCTTACCGAAGAACTGTTGGAAAAGATGAGGACCGAAGGATCGGTCATCGAGATCTCCTACAGGTCTGAAACAGGAAATGTCTGGATGGGATTTGACGGTGATGAACCCATAATGATAGGTGCTCCCGATGAGGATGGAAACGGATATGCATATATCAATGATTCCGGGAATATTGCACAGATCACTTATGAGATGATCGCGGAGGCCGCAGGAAACGATCCTTCGAAATGGCCTGAGAGTTTCTTTATAGAATCCGATTCCGAATTAGAACTTTTCAAGGTGCGCATCGGAATGGCCGGACAGGGTTATGACATCGCAGATGCAATTGATACCGGATCTTCAGGTAAGAAACCTGAATGGAAGCAGGTTGATATAACTCTTTCCGATGAAGAGTTTGAGATGCTTAAAACACCCGGTTCCATCATAAGGGTTGATTATAAATCCGAGACCGGTGACTGCTGGATCGGTATGAACGGTTCCGCAATGCAGGCAGGATGGTTCAGAGTAGGCATCGGTAGAGCGGGCTATGATACCGAGACAAGCGTTGATATAGACGCCATGGCTGACGGAAAAGTATGCTACGTAACCTACGACATGATAGACACAATATATAAGAGACTGGGGATAGATGATCCCGAAACCTGGGCAACGCATATTTTTGTCGAGTCCAACAGTCCTTTTGAGGTTTATGCCGTATATATCGGAAAAGAAGTTGATATCACTCCCGATAACGGACATACGGATTAAAAAAGGACCTATTAAGATTTATTCCCGGCCGGGCCGGTCAGACTTATATATTGGAGAGGTAATGTAATGAGAAACACTAAAAAGTTTTTAAGTATATTAATGGCATCCCTGATGGTACTTGGGGCAGCCTCATGCGGAAGATCAGGAAAGACTGATCCTGCGGATTATAAGGACAGAGTAATAAATATCGGTTCCTGGTGGAGACAGTATTATGCTACCGGCGATGCCAAGGAAGATTTTGTGGATTACGTTAATGCCCAGTATGAAGATACGGACGATGAAGTCTTAAGGGCTGAGAAAGAGGTTAACCAGAGGACCGCTGAAGCAAAGTGGAATAAGGTTGCCGAGATAAAAGAAAAGTATAAGATCGATTTTTACTGGCAGAACCTTACATATACCGGAACCAGGGAATCCCTTTATACATCAACACTTGCGGGAACTCCCGACTGCGATGTTTATCTTGTGGATACATCCATCGCAATACCCGCACAAAACAACGGACTCCTTCTTGATCTTCACACCATCCTTCCCGAAGATCACGA
>ONTX01000123.1 GCA_900320825.1 uncultured Lachnospiraceae bacterium
CTGATGATCCTACCCAATCAGAAGATGGACCAGATTGCTGACCTACCGACGATCACATATCAAAACCCCGGAAACCTGTACGATCAGATCTCCGGGGTATTCTACTAGTCATTCTAATCCATTAGATCATCTTCAGATCTCTTTTGCCGCTAACAAAAGATTATAAGATAAGTTATTATAGTTATTATCGATGTTTTATTTCTTGAAGTTCAACAGAATACATGCCGGATCCATTCTTGTAGGGCAGAAGGGTAACCACTGCTGTTACCTCATCCCCGATTTTATATTCACTAATATCTACTCCGTCCGCATGTCTGACTCTTCCGGTATTAACGTCCCATGTTGTCATCATTGGTCCTGACTCCGGGCCCATTTCCGAATAGTCACCATAATATAAAAGGACTCCATTATTACTGCCTTCCATATAACCAACGCAACCATCGAATTCTATTTTGTAACCTGTATATGTATAGTTATAGAAGTCCGAGAGGACATTCTCTGAAGGATATTCCATCTCCATAAGCTCTAATAAATCCGAATCATTATTAACAGTGTGATTTTCCTCATTCTCAGTATTTCCCTCAGATACCACTTCTGTTTCATCAAGAATCGCTTCTTCGATTTGTTCCTTTATGTCTTCTGCATCGCCATCTGGTTCATATGCCTGATCAGTAACATCTGGAATTTCCGATGTATTATCAGCGTCCTCATCCTCTATTCTGACATCATTAGCAATTCTGAAATAGTCTTCAACATAACTCTTTTCAGTGTTTTCTGATTCCTGATAGTATAGTATGAGCTGCACCTTTCTATCATAATCAGCGAGCGCCACCACGTATCCCTTAGAATTAAACCCCTTTTGTGTCGCCTTAAATTCAACCATTCCAAAAGGAAGTCCCGTACCTTCATGAATTGAAAACTTAGTGTCTGAATACTCAAAAGACTCGGTACTATCCTCGACTCCATCCAAAAAGCTTTGGATTAGCACACCCATTTCCTTCTCGTCAGAAACAGCATAATTTCCCGTAACAATGCCGAAAAATGCCGACTTTCCTCCTCTTTCGGCATAATAATAACCTTCAGTATTCCCTTCCATCCAATTAGAGGGAATATGAATCACAAATCCATTCGTATTAAATACTCTATTCGTTTCTCCATTGAAGTCGTGTGCTTGTTCTTTAGTGGTACCCGTTTGTCCTTCCTGAGGTGCTTTTTCAGTCTTAGCGTTTGCAATGGAGTCCAACTTATTCTTGACGTTGGCATATTTGTAATTATCGGTCTCAATCTCAAACGTTACCAGTTTTTTATCTATCCACTCTGGGTTTTTCGAATCAGCCCCTGTGATTGTAAACGCTGAGTGCTCATCGTCCACCCATGTTAAATACTCACGGGAGGCTATTCCCAAGTCCCATGAATAACAAAAACTATTAAGTAAAGAAGGTCTTTCCCAACACTCTACCTTAAACAGGTCCTTCGACAAAGGTATTGCTCTGTATGTATGGTCGCTGTCGTTTCTATAAATATAACATGCAATATCTGAACTATAGAGCGTTCCTTTATTTTCGTTCTCGTCATTGGTACAGATCGAAAAAAACACTGCTTTTGAGGTACCTACACTGCTGTTAGCCTTGTCGCTTAAGGTGAATTTAAAAAGAAGTTGGTTGTCATCATACCATGCGAAGCCATTTGTGCTATCGTTTATCTTGTAAGTACCAAGATCGATATCATATTCCATATCACAAATTGACCAAAACTTATCTTTCCATCTTTCAATCTTAATAAGGGAGTCTGATATTGCTCTTGCAATATATACATACTTTTCATCACATTTATAGGAATATGTAGTACCATTCTTTATTGTGTAAACTACCTGTTCTTTATGCTCTTCTGCTTTTGGACTTTCTTTCGTTGGTGTCTTCCCCAATGACACGATAAAGGCAACAATATAGATTAATAAGATTACAGCAAGGACTTTCAATAGCGGGTTTTTCTTCCCTTCTTTGTTTTTATCTTCCTTTTTATTATTGACCGAATGCAGAGTATTAACATTGAACTTATCTGCTATCGAAATAACTTCCTCGTTGCTGCTTGATTCTGAGGCTTTCCTTCCATCCATAATCTCATTGGTGACCACATAATTGTCTTCCATAGGTCCATCAAGCCCATCGACATCCGTCCCGCAACAAGCACAGTATCTGACTCCTGGTTTAATCGGAGCGCCACAACCATGACAGAACATTTTCTGCATATGTACAACCTTGCTACCACAATTCCAGCAAAACACGGCACCATCTTCTATTTCTTCACCACAGTTTTGACATTTGATCATAGCAGCCTCCTGCAAAATGAAATCATATTTTCCACTTACCTTATCATTATACAATAGATCTTTTTGTGCGCAGACTGGTTCCTACCAATAAAAGCATCGTTATTCTATATTCTTATGGTAGAATAGTTTATAAAAATATTGTTATTTCTTTAGGAGAACAGTATATGGCAATCAAAATCCTTTCTGTCAAATGTCCAGATTGCGGGGCAACCCTCGACTTCAAAGAAGGCAGAACTCAAATATTCTGTTCCTACTGTGGAGCGAGAGTTCTGCTTCATAATGAGAATGAATACATATACCGTTATGTTGACGAAGCAGAGGTGAAAAAGGCAGAAACAGAAGCCAAAAAAGCAAGTGTTCAGGAAAACATTGCATTGAAAAAACTCGAATACATGGAAAATGTCAGAAATGATGAAAAGGTAGTCGATAAAGAAATGCGGAGAGTTGGCATAGCCCTCATCGTTATCGGAATCATTGCCATGTTTTATTTCTACGCTTTTGATGGTGCTCTTCACTTCCTAAGCACGGCAGGGTTTGTGATTGCCATAGTCGGTGGAATCATTTATTCAGGTTCTTCAAGCAAAAAAAAGACTAAAGAATTAGTAGATGTCGATCCAAACGTTGAAATGCTGGAGCTCCCGTCTGTTGGCTCTATGACAGTGTTTACTAGCTATACGGCTTTCGTGGAAGTGTATAAAGCAGCTGGATTTGAAAACATAAAATGTATTCCTTTAGGTGATCTTAAAGGGCCACTTGATAAACGCAAGGTGAATCGAATAGGTGACGTGACAATCGATGGGAAATCCTTTGTTTTTTATGGTAACCGCGCGCCAAAAACTGTCCCCATTGTTATCACTTATCACAGTTATTGATTCCATTCTAGCTCTTTTTCTCTCGCGCCAGTTGTTGCTGGCGCTTTTATATTGAACGAAGTGAACAGCCATTACACATCCCTTTAGTTTAATACGCGCATTAATCCAACATCGTCATATCCTCCTCCAGCGCGGCCATGATATCCTGCACCTCCCTCTCGTACAGGTCCTGGCTGAGAGACCGGGTAAACGACAGCTTCCTTCTGCTTTCCTGCTCCCGGGACCTGGATCC
>ONTX01000112.1 GCA_900320825.1 uncultured Lachnospiraceae bacterium
GCTGTTTTTCTGTTTGGGGGCTTTGACTGCCCGCCGCTACGATAGTCTTTTTCTCCGCAAGTCTCGCCCGAAGCGATTGCCTTTTTCCGCTTTTTTGCCTGCGCTTGCGCTCTTCCTCTTCAAGCCGCTCCTGCTCCTCGTTTCGGATATTTTTACGCTCCTCTGCCTTTGGAACAGTGTTGCTCAGATAGTTGTCGATCTGGTTAAGGTTCTCCTCTTCCAGCTCTTCCACCTTTGCAAGAGGCTTGTACTCAGCCAGTTTCACCAGAAGTTCAGCAGCCTTGCGGACATCCTCGATGTTGTCGCTCTGGTCGATCACATCTCCAAGGTACTTTTTATAATCCTTTGAGTTGCCGTTTCGGATATCATCGGCTATATTCTGCACCTGGATTTCCCAGTTATCTACAGAATCCTGATATTCATACGGATCAAAGTCTTTTGAAAAGCGGTCAATTTCAGCAGCAAGTTTCGCCGCTTCATCCACATATACCGGCTTCACCGCATCCATATCAACGGCAAATTCAGCATCCTGCCTGTGCTCTACCTCATGTCCGGGCAGTGTACCGATAATCTCTGCTTCGGGAAATGCCTCTATAAGCTGTCCTATCTTTTTTATGGCATCATCATTATCCCTCATATCAGGAAGACGACTTAACATATCAAGGTCGATCATATTGCCATAGAGAAAATCCCACTGAATATCCTCCGCTCCCTTTGCATCTTCCTTATGGACATTGATACCAATAGCAGGGATCCTGTTTATTCTGTCAGGCGGGATTGATGCAAACAGCGCCTTTGCTTCTTCTATGGTAGCTATGTTCTCATGATATTCGCCATGACTGTGATACTCTCCGCACTCAGCCACCGTATATGTGACAACGGTTTCCGGCTTTTTCTCTGTTTCAGCTACATTTGCCTGCTCCGCTTCCCTCTGCATCTGATCCTGTTTCTCGGTAAGATAAGTCTCTACTCCGGTCAGATATTCCGAAAGGCTTCCTGTCTGCTCCTGCGATACAGGATTGATGTCCAGTGACACGCCGCCGAGGATGATTCCATCCTCGTGCAGCAGATTAAAAAGAGCATCTTCTCTTTCCGTGCCACTGAAATACAACACCACATCCAGATCTGAGCAGTCAGTTTCGATACCTCTTGACCGGCTTCCAGAAACGACCACATCTTCAACCTTAACATCAAGTCCGTATTCTGCAATCAGTTCCTGCACATGGCCTTTTACAAAGGTTTCTATCGTCTCGGCATCCATGCCGCCCAGCTCATGGAACATTTCTTTGGTCTTATCCTTGAATGCACTTATTACAGCTGCATCGTTCATACAAGCGCCACCTCCTTTTTCTTCTGAACTTCCGGTGCTTTTTGGAACGTATTCGCAACGATCTCCTTTTTCTCATTGAGCCTTGCTATAAGGGACGGGCGCTCCTCCGGTGTCTTTTCAGCCTTTTCTTCAGGAACATCCTCTATATCCCGTTCCTCAGTATCAGTCACTTCTTTGTCCGGAGCATCACCTTCAAGGCTTTCCATATCTTCGCCCTTTTCGTCCATGTCAAGCAGACTGTTAAGCTCCGCAAGGCGTGACAGCTTATCATTTAATTCCTGCTCCTGCGGGAAAGGCTTATTTACCTCGACCCTTGCCGTTTCAAGCTGCTGCTCCACATTTGAAAGCTTCGCTATGGACTCCTCCAGATGTTTTGACATGGCTTCCATGGCATTTCCGATACGGGTTATATTGCCGGACGGGTCAGAACCTATCTCCACCGCATGGCTAAGATGACCTTTCATATTCATAGTGAACTTCCGTGTAAATGAATCAAAGGTTACATTCATCTTCATACCAAGGTATTCACCGATAGGAACCGCCACATTTGCCTGCTTCATTTCCTTGCAGATTGCAATTATGGCTGTGCCGGCCTCCTTACGGTCATCATAGGTCTTGCCTGCCACCGTCATGGCAAAAACATCCTTATCCGCAGGTTTGTTTGCATTATAGGTTGCAATGTCCGCTTTCATTCCGGCGATACGTTCTTTCAGTGA
>ONTX01000315.1 GCA_900320825.1 uncultured Lachnospiraceae bacterium
AAAAGAACAGCGTGACTGTCTGTAACTTGTCACAACTGTTCATTAGAGTAATGGGCTAATAATGGGTCGTGCGGGAAAAAGAAAACTACGAAACGACGTAAATACGTCATTTCAGAGCTAAAAGTAGTGTGGATGAGCAACATAAAAGATAGTATGTATGTACGAGCGCTCTGGCTATCCTTTTTTCTTTTCTCTGTTTCTCGATTCTTTTTTACATCATATAAATAACTGAATATTTACATATGTTTTATACCACAAGGAAACACTTTCCCTGTGGTGCATTTTATTATACAGACCTTTGTGATATAATAGTTTTAAGAAGAATTCCTAAACTATTGTATGTAAGGAGAGCAGAAAAATGGGACAGTATTACTTAGTTGCCAATATGGATAAAAAAGAGGTTTTATGTGTAAATGGAAGATATCCGGGAATGAAACTACTTGAGATCGCACTAAATAATGAGAACTCATATGCTATCGTTAATCAGATGGCAGAAAAGTGGAAAGATGATCATGTATATCTAGTAGGTGATTATGCAGATCTGTCCGATCCAAAAGAACCGTTTGCTGAGGCATATAAAAAGTGGTTTGATAAGTTCCATGTCATAGATAATCTTTATAATTATGTCAGGGAGCATTTTCAAAAAGTTGAGGGAGATACAACAAATCATGGTTTTAGATTCGTATATAATCATGAAAAAAGAGTATATATTGATCTGCTCCATATTCCAGAACTTTGTAGATACAACACTTATGGTGACCTGTATATAAATCCATTACCTCTGCTTATTGCGATGGGAAACGGACGTGGCGGAGGAGATTATGGCAATCCAAAGAATGACGATCTTGTCGGTACATGGTGTGATAGCATTTCTTCAATTGAAATAACCAAAGAACCTCTTGATCATCTGGAGTACGAAGAGTTCCACCCGGATTTTTGTTTGCCGTATTGATTTATCGTACTGTGATAATCATTCATACGGTTTTTTATCTGTTACTTATTCTTGTCCTCCAGCTCGGCAAGGTATTTGTCAAAGTCGGACATGAACAGCCTGTCCTGAACGATTCGGTATTTTTCGAATTCGCTCTCAGCCTTGTCTCTTGCAAGCTCTGCTGTTATCTTGCCAGCACCCTGAAGTATCTCTCTGTCGTCAGCCATAAGGAACAAATCAAGCCGCTTGCTCCAATCTTCCATTGTCATTGGAATATGCCGTTCGGCACGTGCCTCTGCAAGGTCAAGATATGCAGATACTATTCTGGATAGGACACGCATCTCTTCCTCAGTTAGATAATTCTTGGCAAATGTCACATCGCTTTTCATTATCTTCCCGTCTGGAGCATCTTCCCAAGTTGTGAGACCCATGTGAAGCTTCTCAGCATCGGCACGCTCATATATCAGCTCGGCTGCGGTGTGCCCATGTACTGCAAAGTGCATCTTGTTCTGTACCTTTGCAAAGAATCGCTTGGTAGTGCTGGCGTTTTTGTCGTAGTCAATAGCTGTCGCATAGATATCGGTGATTTTCTGATAGAATCTGCGCTCTGACAGACGTATCTCCCTAATTCTTTCAAGGAGCTGATCAAAGTATTTCTTCGTCAGCACAGAGCCCCCGTTTTTCAGTCGCTCATCGTCCATAGCAAAGCCCTTTATCGTGAACTCTTTTACGATAGTGTTTGCCCATTTGCGAAATTGTACTGCACGCTCGTTGTTTACCTTAAAGCCGACGGCGATAATCATTTGCAGATTATAATGATTGGTGTTATAATTCTTGCCGTCAGCAGCAGTTATTCGGAATTTCCGAATAACTGAGTTTTCATCAAGTTCGTTGTCTGAAAAGATTTTTTTAATGTGCTCGTTTATCGTGGATACGCTTACATCATATAATACGGACATCATCTTTTGTGTCAGCCAGATATTCTCATCCTCATATCTGACCTCGATGCTGTCCTCATTATCTTCGACAGCTGCAACATATGTCAGATATTCCGCTGCACTAGATCGTATTGTAATATCATTTTTGTTTTTCATATTGTTCCTCCGTTTGGTTTCGGATTGGTCTTGTTGCTATTATACCACGATTTGTCGATACAGTCAATAAAAAGCAGCCTTTGATTTTGTGGCTGCTTTTTATGCTTTGTGGTATTATAACAAATCGCCATTTAATCTCCGTCCCATATCCCGTCCGGTCTGAGATTGTGCATTTGACTTTCTCCTTGAGACAACAGAATACCACAGAGACCGGGAAAATGGTATCACCAATCTACACCAATATTTAAGTTTGAATTTGTTGATATTGAC
>ONTX01000374.1 GCA_900320825.1 uncultured Lachnospiraceae bacterium
GACGTCGGACAATTCGCCGACAGGCCAGCGCTATATCCATCACAGGGAGCGCGGGTCGAAGGTAGTGATCTGCGTGAGGGAGTTCAAGAATGACGCGGCAGGGGCGGCGCCGTATTCGCTGCTGGGGCCGTGTGATTTTGTGAAGTATGAGGGGAGTAGGCCGATGAATATCACGTGGAAATTAGAGAGGGCGATACCGGCGAAGTATTTGAGGAAGACGGGGAAGTTGGTGGTGTGAGGTTTGCATGCTTATGTTTGTATCTGTTAAGCGCCCTCTTATATAAGTAGAAGGAACGTTTATGGGTAGGATAAGCATTGAACCGAGTAGAGTTTTACTGAATGACAGAGGATCAACTGCAACAGAAAGAAATAGGCATCTGCCGAGGGGGGTTATGAATAAAATGTTGCATATGTGGATAATTGTGACAGAGGAGTCATAAAAAGGTTGTAAAAATATTGAGTTGAGGATATAAAATACTGAATTCTTCCATGAGATGTAGTAAAATAGTATTGTCATCGGCGAAGAGGGGCCCTATCAATGCTTTGGTTGTAATTAGGTCTTTTATACCTGAGACTGCAGATGAATCTGCAGTCTTGTTTAATTTTCGAATGTAATCTTTTGATTGACTGCTTTATGATTCTGCAGGGGCGGCACCGTATTTGCTGCTGAGGGTGTGCGATTTTGTAAAGTATGAGGGAATCGGCCGATGAATATAAAGTGGAAGCTGGCGAGGGCGATACCAGTCATAGATTTGAGGAAGATGAATAAGTTGGTGTGCAATAGAGAGGACAATTAGAATGGTTGATAGTGTTATTGAAATATTGAATTATTACCGCCGCTAGGCAAATAGCTGTTTCAGTTGAGGAGCATACAAAGAATAGATGAAATTATATTAGTGTTAGCAGAAGAAGTATCTTTGGTTAACTCTAAAAAGGTATCATTATGAAGCCTTATAACCACATGAATGATGGGGCGTATACCAATCAGCTAAGATATTTAGGAAAGGTTATTGAATTGAAAATTATTGAGCTTGGCGATACGGTGGAGTCGGCATTTGAAAGAGCGACACTTACGAGGGGCACCGAGGAGAAGCTTGCCAGGGTGGACTGGGCGAATAGTGACGTGTTGATTGCGAATGTGCCGGACGAGGCAGGTGAATACACGCTATGCTCAAAGTATCAAGAAAAAATTATTATTAGTTCTACAAGTCTTTAAAGAGTTTATCTTCAAAGATTTATGGAATAGTATTAATCTCTTACGTCAATATTTTCTGCATTAGAAAAAATAAGTTTATCTATGGTAATACATATGGGGGTGAAAACAATGGGTCAAGAAAGTCAATTTAGAACGAGTGTGAAAAATTTCTTTAGAACTGATAGCGGTCGTTTGCTGAAATGGCTTTTTATTTGGTTAATTGAGATATTTATATTATGGCAGTTAATAGAAAGAAAATATTTCTCAGCAACTGTCATGTCAGGAATAAAAATAGTTAGCGGAGTTGTACTTGTGTTTCTTCTCTTTTTTTGGTTAAGAGAAAAGATAAGTACTGAATACTTAGCATATTTTTTCCTTATTATAGAATTTATGTTCTTCAATTTGTATAAGGAGAGCGTTTTTGCTAAAATTACAGGTCAACCATTCTGGATTTTATATGTAGTTTTACTAGCTTATTTTTTGTTTAGAGTCTTATTTCCATTTTACTGGTTTTACGATGTTATAAAAAACATTTTTGGCGGATTGCGAGAGGCTGGTCAGGAGGATCTTAATGAAAGGATTCAGAGACACAACATCCTGGTTGCAAAGAGAAGAGAACAAAGGATAATAAAAGAAAAGTTTCGAGAACAAAAGAATAAGGAGCGTGAGTCCAGATGGGAGAGTATTGGGAGTAGTTTCTTATCATTTTTTGCATGGTTAATTGATGTGCCAAGAAGGATTTTATTTGGATTAGGTCGTTCTAAATCTAAATATGTGCCACCCAAGCGACAAAATAGTGAGGACGGTGGTATAGAGGGAAATGATTCGCCAAGTCATAATAATATCAATACACTTGATGAAAGAATTATTTATTTCTCTCTTTCATACTTGTTTGTTCCAATGGTTTTTGTGATTCCTATAGTGATAGCTATAATATTGTTAAGAGATTCATCACTATTATCAGAATTGGTCAGGGGCGGAGATTCAGCTGAACAAATTACAAAATCACTTATTCAGATCTTTGTTGCGGGCACCATCTTAATCATAGTATTATCAGTCTTGAGTTCAATAATACTAAACGTTGTGGTACAAATTCATATTTTTATCATTCAAATGAAAAAAGATTTGATATCTGCACTTAATGACCAAGATGACCGATCCATAACGAGCAACGTATTATATGCGATGACGATTGGGATATTGTTGTATTGGCTGTCAAAGCATTATCCTTTTAGTCTCGATGACTTAGCCGTGGAGATCAATAATGGTAATTTTATTACATACCCGATAGCGATAGTTTTACTTACTATTTTGATTTCATTTTTTACAAAAGGCATTACAGTGGCTAAATTAAAGGAAAAATTAAATAGCACAAAGACAAATAAAGTTATTACAGACTTGTTTGATATAGCAATAAATGTTATTGCAGCTTCCGTTAATTACTTAAAAATAGTAACGAGTGACTTTTTGCTTTCAATACAAGAACTGGCTTATGAAGAAGATTTAGAAGACGATTTAACAGATGAGGGAGAAGAATTAGGTGGATAAAAGTTTACATGGTGGAGAAGAAAACAGTGGAACGAGTAAAGATAGCATAGAAATTTGTGTAACAAATATTTATGAAACAGATTTCGATAAAACGAACACTGAAGGAATAAACAAAACAAAAATAGCTAAATCAGCAAAAAAATACAAATCTGTAATTATTCGGAACCTATTAATAAGTGCAACCCTTACTACTGCTCTTGTTTCGTGGTTTACAACTGCACAAGGATTAGGAATGTATATCTTTCAAGGTAATCTTTTGTTTGCAGGCTTAATTTCTGCCGCAGTACAGGGACTATTATATACATTAAGTATATCTGGCGTTTCATTACTACATTCAAAAAGGATTAAGGGTAAAAGAGGAAGAGTAGCTTTATTAGCATTGTGGTTTTTTTTGCTTTTAACGTCAATAACATTTAGCTATGTGTATATCTCTAAAACGGCATATCCAGACACAACAATGAGAAGCGATGCGGAGATGTCATTGGATCTTTATGTACAAGGTGAATCTGAAGATTTGTTATCATATAATAAGCGATTAGAGAAATATTATTCAGACCAGATGAGCGGTTATATACGGCAGTTTGGAAGTTCGGCTGGTGGGGGATTTGATATTGCTGAGGATGATAAGTCAGTTTTTGAAAGTGAAAAAGATAGACTGGTGCGGTTTTATGAGGATAATAAAGGTTCAGAGATAGAGGCTTTCTATATTACGGATGAAATTCAAAGAGGAATTGATAAAATAAAGACGGGCAATTATTCTGTTGAGGACTTTAATGCATATACGGCGTCTTTAGAAAAAAAATTACAGGAAATAAGCGAAAAAATTAAGGACTATGATAGTGAGTACAAAGAGAAAAGAGATGAAAAAATAGCATTAGATACTAGATTGGAGACGTTTGAAAATCAGGAAATATGGGAGTATCATAAAGTTTTACGAGATAGAGATTTAGCAGTTGAACGCCGAGATCAATGTCTTGTTATCAAAAAAGAATTAGAAACGTTTTTTGCTATTCTTAAGAATTGTCATACCTTTGCAACTACAGAATTTGCAAAAGGCACTGAAAGTGAATTACACCGTAAATCTGTATTACTGATGGGGGAAATGAATAAAGAGACAATCAATACGGATTTAATTATGTCGTATGCTGAGGATTTATATAGAATTATGATTGAGGAGAATATTTCGGCAGATGACTCAAGACTTAAAGGCTATGCGACTTTTAGAAGTAATGTTCAGGAGTATAATAATGTTATCAGTGTAAGACAAGATATAGAACAGGAACTATCTGTCATTACGGATTATAGTCAATCATTAATATTGGGGATACAGAATGATAGCTTAGATTCAATTGCTCCAACTTCGGAAGCAACGCTAGATTCAAAATTGGCAAGAAATGAGAATTCTGATAATAAATCCAAAACGGAGGATAGTATTGAAAAGACAAATCTCCCGATTAAAGACAATAAATCAATGATTGCTATGTCTAGAAGTGAAATTGAGCATAATGAAGATATGGAAAATGGAGATACTAATGATACAATTTCCAATAAGACGCATGAAGCTGGCACCATTCAAGATAAAGCGTGGATATTGTTTTGGAGTAATAGGTTGTCTGCATTGCAATCTGAAATTAAGAGATTGCCATCAGAAGTATATGCAGATGAAAGCACTATATCATTTCAAATAGATAAAAAAGCAGTTTTAAAAAGAATTGCAGATAGAAAAAGATTATATTTAACGGAACTCAACGACTTTGACAGGGCTTTTTCATTGCTGTATGAAACCATTACTGGATTTCATACTTATGGAACTATGATAATAGTGTCAATCTTTTTTGCAATGGGACTGGACTTGTTTTCCTTAAGCGCAGGAATCCTGCTATTCTTTTATAGACCCTCAAAAGATAAGAGAGAGGAATCTTAACAATCTCCCGTGATTTTACAACTCAAACACACAATCCCTGACCAAACCATACATGTTCGAAGGTTTGTTCAGGGATTGTGTTAGCAAAAGAGCGTAAGCTAAAGTAATCTATCGGCTACTCTAAATCGGAGTAATTTGCTACATGAAAATCTGTAACAATAGTCTCTGAAGATATAGTGGTACATACGGCGATCATATATCAGGGTACTTTGCGGAAGTAGCCGTGGAGAAGGCGTTAGATACCATAAAGAATGAAGAGGCTGTGAAATAACATACTTTAACAAGTATTATCCTGATCTGGTCAGGGGCAGCCTTGTGCCTTCCGATATATCTGACGGGACTTTCGAGTCAAGTGGCGCAATGGAAAACGTCCTGCACGATATGGGGAAGCGCCCGACCTGGGTGGGGAGTAAGCGTCAAATAGCTGGTGTCTTTTAGACGAGTCGGTCGAATGATATCCTTTTACGGATAATCATTCAAGGATGTCTTATGGATAAAGAGGTCTACATGATTCGCTTGGACAAATGGCGCAAACTGATATACGAGGCAAACACCTGCGGTATGAAGAAAACGGAATGGTGTCGGATCAACGGGATCTCGACAAAACAGTTCTATTACTGGCAGAAAAGGGTGTTGATTGTCAAGCAAAATTGACCCACTTTTATATTGAAAATTGACCCACCTTAGTTACCACAATAGCCGGCTGCTAAGGTGGGTCAGTTTTATCTGTTA
>ONTX01000191.1 GCA_900320825.1 uncultured Lachnospiraceae bacterium
ATGATGACTCCCAGAAACTCCTTGTCCTTTCCTATGGCGGAAATGGTGGTTGCGGTTCCAAGGTCCATGATCAGCATGGGAGCTTCGTATTTTGCAATAGCTGCAACGGCTCCCACCACAAGGTCCGCACCCAGCTCTGCGGGATCACCCACAGCGATATTAAGCCCCGATTTAAGTCCGGGACCTACTATAAGTGCTTTTTTTCCGGTGAGAACTTTTATGACCTGATCCAGGATGTCATTCATCGGAGGAACAACCGATGAAATGATACCGCCCTCGATAGAGGCTATTTCGACTTCCCTGATCTCAAGAACGTTTTTTACAAGTACAGCATACTCCTCCCAGGTCTTACCGGGATCGGTAGCAAATCTCGTCAAAAAATAAGTCTTCTTTTCATCAAGAACACCCATGACGATATTGGTGTTCCCAACATCAAATGCAAGTATCATATTCTTTTCTTTCCTCTTATAAACGGCTGAAACGCAGCCCGCCTTTAGATATCACTCTTTTTTGCAATGCCGATGATCTGTACAATGGTCGCACTGAGGGCCAGGTTGATCACAAGTTCGATAAAGAAGTTGATACCTATCATTCCGACGAAAAGGAAAGCAAAGGCATTGTCATATCCGCTTGCTTCGCCCCATCCTCTGATGGTGTCAAGGAAAAATATGATACATCCGATAACGAAGATTCCGGTATTGGCAACAGGTGCAGCGATACCGGCAAGAATAACCGCAAGAGTCTTGTTCTTCTTGGAAACCGCGGAATATACAAGGCCTGCAACGATACCTGCAACAACACCTTTACAAACAACGGTAATGATGGTTCCGGGAACATTAACCGCAAGGAACGCACCCGCATCTGTAAGAAGAACAACTATACTGAAAACAAGACCCAGCCATGCTCCGGCGATCCATCCGTAAAGAGCGGCACCGATGATGATGGGTGCAAGTACCAGTGATATCGTAAAGATACCGAACTTGATACCAAGTGCAAATGCCTGAAGTACAACTACGATGGCCGTGAGAAGTCCGAGTCCCACTAATGTTTTTGTGTTTGATCTGATATTCATTTCATCTCTCCTTTGCTGCAGCTCCCCCTTTGCGAGGATACAACGCAATCCGGTTAATAATTACATTTTTGGATTATATCACAGAATATCCGCTATAGGTATTGTTTTTACATATTTTTAATTAATGTATGGTAAAATTAACAGGTACTCTTTCATTTTTCATTCAAGGAGAATACTAATGAAAAGAAGATATCTTATCTGCGCTGTCACGATCTTTTCCATAACAGCAATCCTGTCTGGCTGCGGAAAGCAGGCGGATGCAGGAGTTCAGGGCAGCACTGACCCGGGAGCTGAAGCTTCGGAGACCGTAACGGAAGAAATATCCGAAGCGGACATCGATACCCCTGAAGGCTATAAGCTTGTATGGCATGATGAATTTTCGGGAAGCGAACTTAATCTCGATGACTGGACAAGGGAGACCCATCCCGTGGGCTGGGTTAATAACGAGCTCCAGCAGTATGTTGACAGCGACGAGTATTCCTATGTGGAAAACGGAGAGCTTGTCATTCAGCCTGTAAAGATCGTGGGCGATGACGGAAGTGTTTCCTATATATCCGGAAGAGTAAATACGCAGAATAAGCATGATATTAAGTACGGTTACATCGAAGCCCGGATCAAGTTCCCTAAGGGACAGGGGTTTTTACCCGCATTCTGGATGATGCCCCAGGACGAGCAATACTACGGCCAGTGGCCCAAGTGCGGTGAGATAGATATCTCAGAAGTTCTCGGAAACGATATTGCCAAAAACTACGGTACCATCCACTACGGTGAGCCCCATCGTCAGAACCAGGGATTCATCGAGCTTGAAAGCGGAAACTTTGCGGATGAGTATCACGTATTTGCGATCGAATGGGAACCCGGATGCATTAAGTGGTTCGTTGACGGCAAGCAGTATTTTGAAACAAATGACTGGTTCACAGGTCATGACGGTGAGGAAAGCAAGCCCTATCCCGCTCCTTTCAACCAGCCTTTCCACGTAATATTAAATGTCGCGGTAGGCGGCAACTGGCCCGGAGATCCCGATGAGTCAACTCCTTTTGACGAAAGAGCACAGATGAGAGTGGACTATGTCAGATTTTTCCAGAAGGATTCATATGATGAGAATGTCGAAAAGCCCGTTAAGGTTCTCAACATGAAAGAAGCCGATGCAACCGGTAATTTCATCAGCAATTCCGATTTTTCCGAAGCAGAAGATCTTACGGATGATGAAGGTTGGAAGTTCCTTGAGTTCAATGACGGTGTAGGTTCTGCGAAGATAACGGACGGCGAGATCGTCATTAAGACCGAAAACTTCGGAACCGAGGAATACTCAATCCAGTTGGTACAGCCCGGAATGCCCATGGAAAAGGGATGCACCTACAAGCTCTCATTTGAAAGCTATGCGGATGAAGCAAGGCAGATGAAACCCGCAGTCACAGCACCCAACGTTGACTGGATCAGGTACTTCCCCGACACCCCTGTGGATCTCACCACCGACTGGCAGACATTTGAATTCGAATTCGACATGACAAAAGCCAGCGATGACATGGGAAGAGTCGAGTTCAATATGGGCAACCAGGGATCCACAGCCACCATCCACATAAGAAATGTAAGACTTGAAAAAACCGAGTGATTTCGCAATAATTAATTTTACGGGCCTGTTTTGAGCAAACAGGCAGCAACGCTTAAACAGTATAACGACACAAGAGGTTTTTTATGAGAAAATTCGACGGATATATGTACGGAATCGATTTCGGCGGCTGGCTCTCCCAGTGCGAGTATAAAAAGGAGCATTATGACACCTTTATCACCGCAAGCGATTTTAAGGTAGTGAAGGACTGGGGACTGGATCATATCAGGATCCCCGTTGACTATGAGCTCTTTGAGGATAACAAGGGCGGCTATATCGAGGACGGTTTTAAGTATATCGACTTTGCAATCGATGAGTGCAGAAAGAACGGTCTCAACATGATCTTAGACCTGCACAAGACCTTCGGTTACAGCTTTGATGAGAATCACGGCGAGGAAGGCTTTTTTGAAAATGAGGATTACCAGGAGCGCTTCTACAGGCTCTGGGAAGAGTTTGCAAAAAGATACGGAAAAAACACAGACTGCATGTGCTTTGAACTTCTGAACGAAGTTACGAAGAAAGAGTACAATGACATCTGGAATGAAGTTGCAAGAAAGTGCGTGGAAAGGATCCGTGTATATGCTCCGGATATGAGGATCATCTTCGGAGGATATTTCAACAACAGCATTAAGGCTCTCAAGGACCTTGCAATGCCCTTTGATGACAAGGTCGTATATACCTTCCACTGCTACGAGCCTCTTATCTTCACACACCAGGGTGCATACTGGATCGCCACAATGGATACCTCATTCAGAATGCCCTTCGAATCAAAGTACAAAGAGTATGATGAATATATCCAGGCACAGCTTGGTGAATACTTTGAGAAAATGGTGGATTTCGATCCCGAGTCCGTCATCGGCATCGAATATTTTGAAAAGCTCATCGAGGAAGCCGTAAGGGTTGCGGAGGAAAGAAACGTTCCCCTTTACTGCGGTGAGTTCGGTGTTATCGACAGGGCTTCATGCGAGGATGCTCTCAAGTGGTATCAGATGATATGCAAGTGCTTCGACAAGCACGGCATCGCAAGAAGCGCATGGAACTACAAGCTCATGGATTTCGGTATTACCGATGACTTTATGAAACCCGTTGTTAACAGCGTAATTGACGCAATAGCAGGAAGACAATGAATCCGTTATTATTTTTCATAGTTATACTCATATATATTGTCTGTATCAATATATTAAACGAAAAACTTTTTCACATGCAGAGTGACATTGCCCTTATCTTCTTCACTCTGATCTCTTCGGTAGTTCTTCTCATACTGAAGCAGTTCGTTGATTTCGATTTTCTCACCGGGTATATCGAAAATGTGAGCAGACTGGAATTCAGCGAATATCTTATGGACGGCGTACTCTGCTTCATGCTCTTTGCGGGAGCGAGCAAGGTCAACATGTCAAAGTTTAAGACAAACCTTCGCCCCATCTTTTTACTGGCATTTCTTTCCACATTTATTTCATCGTTCTTCTTCGGCGGGATCTTTTATCTCATAGCTCTGTTATTCAGACTCCCCATGGATTTCTGGACATGCGTTCTTCTCGGATGCATCGTTTCACCCACAGACCCCATTGCCGCAACGGGAATCCTTAACAAGATCGGTCTTTCGAAAAACGTGTGCTCTGTTATTGAAAATGAATCTCTTTTCAACGACGGAACGGGCGTAACACTTTTCATCTTCGTAAGATCCATGATCACCAGTTCCGAAGGCGGCGGAGAGAATTTCGCAGTTCTTATGCTCAGGGAAGTTCTGGGAGCATGCATTGTGGCATTTGTGATCTCATTTATCTTCTTTTCACTCCTTAAGATCACACACAATCCCATAAACTACATCATCATCTCCCTTCTTGATGTTTCTCTTGTGTACATGATATGCGAGCATTTCGGTTTTTCCGGAGTCATCGCTTCCGTTGTATGCGGACTCTTCTTCTCATATGAGATGAACAAAATAAAAAGAGTTGCTGTCGTTGTTGACAGGGAGCATTTCTACGAACATTTCTGGGAGATACTGGAATCACTTCTCAATGCGATCCTGTTCGTAATGATAGGACTGTCGGTTCTTGGAGCTGATATCTGCAATGCATTTGCGGTGATCATCCCCGCTACACTTTTTGCACTGATCACTTCACGCTTCATCGGAGTAAGCATGAGCACTCTTCTTACGGGAAGAAGGATACCGGGAGGATACAACCTTACCGAGTTTTCGTGCCTCATGACATGGTCGGCACTTAAGGGAGGTCTATCTCTTGCCCTTGCAATGCAGACCGTATCCCTTTTCGATGATGAGCTGTTCAAGATAATACTCACAGCAACATACACAGCGATCTTCTTCTCGGTACTAGTCCAGGGACTTACAGTCAAGAATGTTTATTTTGCACTTGAAGATCATAAGACAAAGAGAATTCATGGGGCAGGCAAGGCCTGATACCTGTTAACAAAGGAAATAAGCACTGACACGAAAGGATTTCTTATGAAGGTAATTATCGTCGGAGTAGGAAGAACGGGGCTTACACTTATCTCTTCCCTTTCTAATGAAGAATATGACCTGATCATCATCGACAAGGATAAAAAGATGGTGGACAGCATCACGGACAAATACAACGCCAACGGATTTGTGGGATCCGGGGCTTCTCTTGAAACCCTGAAAAAAGCAGGGGCTGAATCTGCAGATGCAATCATTGCCCTGACTCCCACGGATGAGATCAATCTCCTTAGCTGCATGCAGGCAAAAAAGCTGGGAGTCAGATATTCCTGTGCAAGGATCTCATCTCCCGACCTTGTAAGAGAATCCAGGGACATAAAAAAGCAGTACAGCCTGGACTATCTCATCACCCCGAGGCTTGATGCCGCAGACGAGATCTATCAGAACATCGGTATGCCCGGTTTTACTAAGCTTGAGGGATTTTTCGGAAACATGATCTCCATCATGGATCTTAACGTTTTAGATAATTCACCACTGAAGGACAAGATGCTTTCAGATATCGGCAAGATGGAAGGCCAGAAGGTGCTGATCTCTGCCGTATTAAGGAATAACAAGCTGATCATTCCCAAGGGTGATTTCAAGATTGAATCAGGGGATAACCTGACCATAACAGCTGTGCAGAAAGACCTTCCCAAAACCCTGGAAAAGCTTGGTGTAAAGCGTCACAAGGTAAACAGCATCGTAATGGTAGGCGGAGGGAGGGTTGCCGAGTATCTTCTTGAAAAGCTTGAGCGGGAATCCGTTCATGTCACCGTCCTTGAGATAGACAAGGAAAGATGCTCATATCTCATGGAGCGTTTCCCCAAGTTCAAGATAGTATATTCCGGCAGCGATGTAATCGAAGCAATAAAGGAAGCAGGCATCGGTAATCCCGATATGTTCATATCCCTTACCGACAAGGACGAAACCAACCTTGTAATAAGCATGTACGCTTGGTCATGCAAGATTCCGTCCATTATCACTTATGTGGACAATCCGGAGCATGTGAAGCTCCTTCACAAGGTAAATATCGATATCACCGTTTCCCAGTCAGCCTCATGTGCTTTAAAGTGCATGAGATTCTTAAGATATTACGAGAGCATAGACAACGACCAGCTCATCGGAAAGTTCTACCTGGCAGCAGATGACCATGTGGAGATCATAGAGCTTCCCGCCGAAGAAAACTTCAAGCTCTTAAACATCCCCTTCATGGATCCGGGCTTTAAGATCAAACCCGGCATCATAATCTCAGCAATAATAAGAGACGGTGAGCCCATACTTCCTTCAGGACGGGAATGCATCAAGGAAGAAGATCTTGTCATCATAACCGCAAGCAGAAAGCTTAAGATAAGAAGTCTGTATGAGATATTGGCGTGATATAAAAAAAGAACAGCCCCCGGGCTGTTCTTTTTTTGTTTAATATCAAAGAAGTCTTACTCCTGCTTTTGAAGCTTCCGCCACGAATTCATCGGGCCATATGGAGGACTGGACTTCTCCTATGTGGGCTTTTCTCAAGAAGAACATACAGATCCTGGACTGACCGATTCCGCCGCCGATGGTATAGGGAAGTCTGCCCTCGATGATGGCTTTCTGGAAAGGAAGAGATGCTCTCTCGGGACATCCCGCCTTCTCAAGCTGTGATATCATGGAATCTTCATCAACCCTTATACCCATGCTTGAAAGTTCAAGTGCGATATCAAGAACGGGGAAGTATACGAAGATGTCACAGTTAAGTGCCCAGTCATCATAGTCCGGAGCTCTGAAATCGTGTACGGAACCTGACTTCAATTTATCACCTATCTGCATAAGGCAGACAGCACCTTTTTCCTTGGTGATGAGATACTCTCTTTCCTTGGGAGTCTTATCGGGATAGAGATCTTCAAGTTCCTGGGTGGTGATAAAGAAAATATCATGAGGAAGGATCTCTTCTATGTAGTCGTACTGGATTGCCATGTACTTCTCAGTCTTGCGGAGTGCCGCATAAACATCGAGTACGGTATCCTTAAGGGTCTGGAAATTTCTGTCCGTCTTAAGTATTATCTTTTCCC
>ONTX01000434.1 GCA_900320825.1 uncultured Lachnospiraceae bacterium
CAATGCGAAGCTACTGCAAGGATGGGATACCTTCCGCCAGATAAAGCAGTGGAAAAGAAAGGCTCGATGGGTATTGCTATTCCGGGTGGAAAATTCAGATTAATTGATACAGAGGGCAATGAGATAAGTTCTCCGCATACGACAGGGGAACTTGTTTATGAGGGTGCGAATGTGACCTTGGGTTATGCAGAGAAGGCAGAGGATCTGGCAAAGGGAGATGAACGCGGAGGTGTTCTTGAAACCGGAGATATGGCACAGTTTGATGAAGATGGATATTACTATATTGTTGGTCGGAAAAAAAGGTTTTTAAAAATATATGGAAATCGAGTAAATCTGGATGAGGTTGATCGTCTTATAAAGGGGAAGTACGAAATTGAAGTTGCTAGTGCGGGAGTTGATGATCATATGTTTATTTTTCTGACAGATAAGACAGTCGCTTCAGAGATAAAGGATTATATATCTAAGACCACAAAGCTAAATCCAGCGGCATTTAAAACGGTAGTGATTGATGAAATTCCAAAGAATGATGCCGGGAAGATAAGATATACCGAGTTGGAGAGGTATTATGACATTTGAGGATATTCTGGAAATCAGGCCGTATAGTCTTGAACGAGATGAAAAGCGAAGGATTATGGATAGGCGGCTATTTGATCTAACAAAATATCACAGAACACATTGTCCGGAATACGCAAGGATGCTTGATGTCATTGGATTTGATATAAGAAATATCGTCTCATATACTGATTTGCCGTTTCTTCCGGTAAGGCTTTTTAAGGAGCTCGATTTAAAGTCTGTTTCTGATGATGAGGTAGTAAAGACTATGACTTCATCAGGTACAACCGGGCAGACGGTCAGCAAGATTTGTTTGGATCGAACGACATCGTCGAATCAACAGAAGGCGATGGTAAAGATTGTTTCCGAATTTATAGGTTCATCCCGTCTGCCGATGATTATTATTGATTGTCCTGGCGTGGTTAAGAACAGAGCAATGTTTTCGGCAAGAGGAGCCGGCATACTCGGATTTTCTATTTTCGGATCAAAGAAGATCTATGCGCTGAATGATGATATGAAGCTTAATGTAGATGGTGTAAAGGCATTTTTGGAGATTCATAAGGGAAGTCCGATTCTTCTTTTTGGATTTACTTTTATGATTTGGCAGCATTTATACAAGGAACTCGTACAGCTTAAGGATAGGGGGGTAAGTTTTGACCTGTCGGATGGAATTCTGATTCATGGCGGTGGATGGAAAAAACTGACATCTGAGGCGGTGAGTTCAGAGGAGTTTCATCAAAGACTTAAAGATGTCTGCGGTCTTGAAAGAGTTCATGATTATTATGGAATGGTGGAGCAGACCGGTTGTATATATATGGAATGTGAGTGTGGTCATTTACATGCTAGTATTTTTTCGGATGTAATTACAAGAAGAGCGTTGGATTTCTCTCTTTGCAATATTGGAGAAAGGGGTATTATCCAAGTAGTAAGTACAATACCGGAGTCATATCCGGGTCATAGTCTGTTGACAGAGGATGAAGGCGTGATCATTGGAGAGGATAACTGCCCATGTGGAAGGAAAGGAAAGTACTTTAAGATTATCGGAAGGTTGAAGAATGCGGAACTAAGGGGGTGTAGCGATACTTATGCAGACAAGTTTAAGTAAAGTAACATTCCTTGTAGGTGGTGCGGATGAAGTTATCCGTATTACTGAAATATGTGCAAGGAAACCTTTCGACGAGAAAGTTCTTCTCTTTTTGAATGATGTATCCCGTCTGCTTATGAAAGATATACGGTCACGGCAATATTCTGATGTGATGACATTTGCTTTTTGGATCAGAAAAAGTTCGACTACCAGACTTAAAGAGCAATATCTGAAAGATGACTGCAGATATAGAATCGGGAAGGGTATGGTATTTCATATAGCGCCGTCCAATGTGCCTGTGAACTTTGCTTATTCGCTTGTGGCAGGACTATTAAGTGGAAATGCGAATATAGTGCGTGTTCCTTCTAAGGAATTTGAACAGGTATCTATTATAATAGAAGCCATTAATGAAGTGCTTGGTTTTCATGAGAATATGAGGCCGTATATAACACTTGTGAGATATGGGCGTGAACGTGATGTCAATGATTTGTTTTCTTCGATGGCAGATATGCGTGTCATATGGGGCGGGGATGATACTATAGCAGAGCTTCGCAAATCGCCATTGCCGCCACGTTCAGGGGAGATTACCTTTGCCGACAGATACTCAATAGCTGTTATTGATTCGGATGCCTATTTAGATAGTTATGATAAGGAAAAGGTGGCACAGGATTTTTACAATGATACATATTTATCTGATCAGAATGCCTGCACTAGCCCACGAATTGTGATATGGGTAGGCAGTAGGATTGATGAGGCAAAAAAAATATTTTGGGAGAAAGAACATGAGTTGGTGAGAGCAAGATACGAATTTCAATCTATTCA
>ONTX01000089.1 GCA_900320825.1 uncultured Lachnospiraceae bacterium
GGAGACGACGGTATCGCCGTTGCCATGGCTCTTTCCATACTTGATTCGGATGATATCTCCCACCCTGCTCTGGAAGTGGTTATTACCGCAAATGAAGAAACCGGTATGGAGGGTGCTTCGGGACTGGATATCTCAAATCTGAACTTCAGAAAACTTATTAATATAGATTCAGAGGACGAAGGCATATTTACCGTAGGCTGTGCAGGAGGTGCAAGGGTATACTGCACTCTTGACAGATACGATATGGGATATGCACTTCACACCATATATGAACTTAAGATAAGCGGTCTGATTGGAGGCCACTCAGGACAGATGATAAACAAAGGCCGCATGAATGCATGTAAAGCCATGGGAAGGATTCTTGCAAAAGCCTGTGATCCCGACGGATGCTCATCACTTCTTAACATTTCAGGAGGAAGCGCAGATAACGTTATCCCTTCGGAGTGCTCCGCAACTGTGATGATACCTTTGTACCATGCGGATGAATTCCTTAATATCGTCAATAAAGAAGCGGATCTTCTTAAGAAAGAATATTCGGAAACAGATCCGGGATTTGTATTTACCCTATCCGAGATCGATACGGATGAAGAAGAACCGGAAATGAGCCTCTCACTTAAAAAAGCCGCAGAGCTTATCGATGCTTTCCCCAACGGCGTCATTAAGATGAGCGAAGACGTGGAAGGCCTGGTACAGACATCACTTAATCTGGGGATCTTAAAATGCGAAAACGGTGCAATGACCTGCGAATTTTCCGTAAGAAGCAGCGTATCCGAAGAAAAAGAAGAACTTATCAGCCGTCTGACCGAGATCATTTCAGACTTCGAAGGAACATACAGCATCTCCGGTGATTATCCCGGATGGAAATATGCCGTAGAATCTCCTCTGAGAGACACCATGGTCAGGGTATTTAAGGAAATGTACGGAAAGGATCCCAAAGTGGAAGCGATCCACGCAGGACTTGAATGCGGATTCTTCATAGATAAGGCTCCCGATATGGATGCCGTATCCTTCGGTCCCGATATGCAGGACATTCACTCACCAAAGGAACGCCTGTCCATCTCCTCCACCGCAAGGACTTACGAATATCTGTTAAAAGTTCTGGCTGATTAATAAAGAACCAAAAAAGGGATAAGCATTTGCTTATCCCTTTCTTAATTTTTAAATCAGATCTTAATTAAGCGATCTCTTTCTTTGCCATCTCAGCAAGTGCTGCAAATCCCTCAGCATCGTTAACTGCAAGTTCAGCGAGCATCTTTCTGTTCATGTCAACTCCTGCCTTCTTGAGACCGTACATAAACTTGCTGTATGAAAGACCATTGATACGAGCTGCTGCATTGATTCTGGTGATCCAGAGCTTTCTGAACTCTCTCTTCTTCTCCTTACGTCCTGAGTAAGCAGAGGTAAGTGCTCTCATAACGGACTGCTTTGCAACTCTGTACTGATTACTTCTTGCGCCCCTGTAGCCCTTTGCAAGCTTCAGAACGCGATTGTGTTTTTTCTTGGCGTTTAAGCCACCCTTAATTCTTGCCATTTTAATTCCTCCAATCTAACCGAAAGCGTATTGCCTTTCGGGTGCGTCTGCCTTACAGATAGGGCAGGATCTTCTTCATATTCTTTACGTTGGTAGCATCGGTCATTGCTGACTTACGGAGATTTCTCTTCCTCTTGGTGCTCTTCTTTGTAAGAATGTGGCTCTTATAAGCCTTGTTTCTCTTAAGCTTTCCGGTGCCGGTAGCCTTAAAACGCTTAGCTGCGGAACTGCTTGATTTCATCTTGGGCATAATACCTTCCTCCTAACAATATTACTATTATTTTGACGGCTCTTAATCTTTCTTGGCCGTTAAAAACATTATCATGCTTCTGCCTTCGAGCTTTGCGGGCTTTTCAATAGTCGCAACATCTGACAGAGCCTCTGCAAAATCATCAAGAACATGCTTGGTGGTGTTCATGTGGGCCATCTCACGTCCTCTGAAACGAAGTGTGACCTTAACCTTATCACCCTTTGCAAGGAACTTCCTTGCCGCATTTATCTTGGTGTTCACATCATTGGTGTCAATATTGGGTGAGATACGGATCTCCTTGATATCAACCTGATGCTGTTTCTTACGTGCTTCCTTTTCCTTACGAAGCTGATCGTACTGATACTTTCCGTAATCAGCGATCTTACATACAGGCGGATTGGCAGTGGGTGCGATCTTGATAAGATCAAGTCCGGCTTCCTGAGCCATTGCAAGAGCTTCCTTTGTAGGCATAACACCTATCTGGTTTCCTGCTTCACCGATTACTCTGACTTCCTTGTCTCTGATCTGTTCGTTGATAAATAATGTGTTAATGTTCTTTTTCCTCCGGGCAAAGCCCAAAAACAATTTGTTACACAAAAATAAGCGACCCAGATGAGCCGCTTACAGAAATACACATTGATCAAAAGATCTTAATATCTGTACCTGTTCGGCCCTGCCTGCAGGTGAGAGCGGCTGCTCTGCTTTGTTTTACGCGTTCACACGCAAATGTCATATTATCATAAGCAAAATATTATGTCAATGCTTATATTTTAAAAGATTTCCAGGGATACTTACTTGGAAATGGTATTGTCGATATATCCCTCAACCTCTTCCCTGGGAATGTTGAGGCTGATGGCAAGTTCTCCGAAAAGGTAATCTCCGGCCATTCTCATATACTTTGCATCAAGCGCGGTTTCTTTACGTCCTGCCGCAAAGCGTGCTTCCCTTCTCTGATGAATGGTCTTGAGGAGCTTAACAAGATCAGTGGCATCATTGGAACGGATACAGCTCTTGTATTCACCCTCAAGCTGCTTATCATTTTCAACTATGATTACGTTAACCTTGGGAATGGACTTAACCAGCTTATCAGCTTCCTTCTTGGAAAGAACGGCACGAAGCTTCTCATCCGCTGAATCAATGGAAATGTAAACAGTGCTGCCCTGGCTGTATACCGGCTTAAGAATATAATAATCTTCAGGTTCGGGACCCGCTATGTCAAGAGAAGCTATATTGTCGACTCTGCACACGCCCTTGTTGCCACAGACTACATAATCTCCTACGCTGTACATAAAAACTCCTTTTTTTAGGGGAAACTCCCCATATTGACTGTTTACATAATGTACCATAAATTATAGCACCAAAAATCAAAAATGTCATAGGACATTTTTATGAAATTTCTCTCAATTTATGGGGAATTATGATAAAAAATGACAGATGAAAGAGAATTACTCCTGCTCCATCTTTGAAAGCTTTGCGGCACGATCTGCGGCAATGCATCCGTCTATGATCTCGGTCAGATCACCGTTCATAACCTTATCCAGCTTATAAAGAGTCAGGTCTATCCTGTGATCCGTCACCCTTCCCTGAGGGAAGTTATATGTCCTGATCTTCTCGGAACGGTCTCCGGTTCCTATCTGGGAACGCCTCATCTCCGCTTCCGCATCGTGCTTTTCTCTCTGCTGGATATCGTAAAGCTTGGATTTTAAAAGAGCAAAGGCCTTGGCCTTATTCTGGATCTGGCTTTTTTCCGTCTGGGAATAGATGACGATACCAGTGGGGAAATGGGTAAGTCTTACGGCTGAGTCCGTGGTGTTGACGCACTGGCCTCCGTTACCGGATGCCCTCATGACATCGATCCTGATATCGTTGGGGTCTATCTCTATCTCCACATCTTCGTCAGCCTCGGGCATAACGGCAACGGATGCGGTTGAAGTGTGTATCCTTCCGCCGCTTTCCGTCTCGGGAACTCTCTGTACCCTGTGGACACCGCTTTCGTACTTGAATCTGGAATATGCACCGTTACCGCTTATTATGGCGGTACATTCCTTGAATCCTCCGATACCTGTCTCATCAACGGAAACAAGCTGTACCTTCCATCCGAGACTTTCCGCATAATGCACATACATCCTGTAGAGCTCTGCGGCAAAAAGTGCCGCTTCATCTCCGCCTGCGGCACCCTTTATCTCAAGGATAACGTTCTTGGAATCGTTGGGGTCCTGGGGAAGCAGAAGGATCTTGATCTCTTCTTCAAGTTCGGCTATGCGCTTTTTTTCATCCGACACCGTCTCTTTAAGCATAGCACGCATTTCTTCGTCGCTTTCGGAAGAAAGCATCTCAAGGGCATCGGACAGATCCTCATTACATTTTTTATATTCCGTATAGGCATTTACCAAAGGCGTGATGGCACCCTGCTCTTTCATGATCTTCTGAAAGCGCGCGCCGTCACTGATGATGACAGGATCCTGTAGCTGCCTGTTCATCTCCTCGTATTTGCTTATAAGTTCGTCTAATTTTTCAAACATAACAATCTCCTTTAACCATGCAAAAACAGTATCACTGCCGGCTCATACGCATAATCCGACCTAAGACCAAAAACTGTCTACACAGCTAAAGTACGGGACTGACGGCTCTTACCACCCTGTCATTTCCCGAATAATCCTTTATTACTTCAATGTATTTAAATCCGTTTTCTTCCAAAAGCCCGGTAACATCGGATGCCTGATCGTATCCGATCTCCAGGAAGATCTCTCCGCCTTTGATCATATGTGATCTTGCACCGTTTATTATCCTTCTGTAAAAATCAAGACCGTCAAGGCCTCCGTCAAGGGCTATCACGGGATCGTGGTCCTTAACTTCAGGCATAAGAGAGTCTATATCAGAGCTTTTGATATAGGGAGGATTTGAAACAATGATATCGTAAAGTACTCCTTCATCAAGGGCTTCATAAAGATCCCCTTTTTTTAATTCAAGGAACTGTTTTTTATCCCCTAAGATAAGGTCAGCGTTTTCTTCGGCAACGGAAAGTGCATCATCTGAAATATCTGTGCCGGTTCCCCTGCAGTCACCTGTCAGTGCCATGAGACTTATGATGATACAGCCAGTTCCCGTGCAAAGATCCAGGATCTTAGTTCCGTCATGATAATCCCTTAAAACCTCTTCCACCAGTATCTCCGTATCGGGCCTTGGTATAAGAGCTCCGGGAGGAGTATTAAAGTCAAAACCCATAAAACAGGTCTTTCCCAGAATGTGCTGAAGAGGGATACGGCTGCACCTTTTTCCCACTGCATCATCCAGAGTTTTTAGCACAGTTTCGGAAGTCACTTCAAGTTCAGGATCTGCGTAAAGATCCGCCTCCGATATATTTGCATACGTCTTAAGAAGAAGCCTTACTTCAGTCTCTGCATCCTGAACTTTGGCTTCTTCAAGTTTTTTCTTAATATCTTTTTTCAGGTCTTTAACCTTCATCAGTCATCATCCGATTCTTCACCGAAAAACTCAGCAGGATCCGTTATCCCCTCATCATCGGGATAATCCGACCCCTCGGAAGAAGCAGCTTCCTCACTGCCCTCCTCATAGTACTCATCGTATTCTTCATCGTCGTAGTACTCTTCCGGCTCATCATCCCAGCCGGGTACTGTCCCCACGACCTCACCGTTTTCATCGATATCAAAACCGAAATTATCGGCAAGATATTTTTTCCAGTCAAATACCGCATTAACTGAAGTGATGGCAACCTCGATCATCTTTTCATCGGGCTCCCTGGTGGTAAGTCTCTGGAACCACATTCCGGGGGCGGTAAGTATCAGCACGGGAAGACTCTCGGTCTTGCCCGCAAGAGAAAGGATCTCATAAGAAATACCAAGCACCACGGGCACAAGGAGGATCCTTATCAGCATTCTCATGGCGACATTATCTGTCCTGATGAAAAAGAAGATAATAATGCTTATGAATACTGAAATATACATGAAGCTGGTTCCGCATCTTCTGTGGAAACGTGAACTTCTTTTTACATTTTCAACGGTAAGGGTTCTGCCGCGCTCTATACAGTTGATGCACTTATGCTCCGCACCGTGATATCTGTATATGGTCCTCATATCCTTCATAAACCCGATAATTGTCATATAAAGAATGAGAACAACGATCCTTATCCCGCCTTCTATTATGGAGATGAGGGATTCATTTCTTACGCTTTTTTCAAAGATTGATGCAAGAAATGTGGGAAGCAGGATAAAAAGTCCTATGGAAACCGCAAAAGCAATAATCATCACAAGTGCACTGAAGATCTTGTCTCCCGCACCGGATGATCCGGATGTACCGGTGTCTTTTGCTTCTTCCTTGTCAAAAACATCCGCGGAATAGTTGATGGATCTTGAACCGATGATAAGGGAATCGGCAAAAACGAAAATTCCCCTGACAAACGGAATCTTAAGTATCGGGCTTCCGGCTAAAAGCTGCTTGTGATTCTGAATCTCTGTCTCGATCTTTCCGTCGGTGCGTCTTACGGCAACGGCATATTTTTCGCCGTTTCTCATCATGACGCCTTCAATAACAGCCTGGCCGCCTATTCCGGAATATACTTTTTTTCTCTTATATCCTGCCATGGGGTCTCCTATTTTGCCGCGTAAGCGACATTTATTCAGTGTTAAGCAAACATTGCCGGGTAAAAGAAAAAGGGCTGAGGCAAGGCCTCAACCCTTCGGAACATCTTACTTATTATTAAGACCATACTTCTTATTGAACTTGTCGATCCTACCATCGGCTCTGACACTCTTCTGCTGACCGGTGTAGAATGAATGGCACTTGGAGCAAACCTCGACGTGGATCTCGGGTCTTGTGGATCCGGTCACGAAAGTGTTGCCGCAGTTACATGTAACCGTTGCCTGATAGTACTCAGGATGAATTCCTTCCTTCATTTTCTTACCTCTCTATATAAATGTAAATTGTGTCTGTTCTCATCCGCACTGCTTATGCAGCCACAAACAGCTTTACTACTATATCATGAGATGAAAAGTATTGCAACCCTATTTTTACATGCATTATCAGATATAGTTGCGGATATTGATATTTCTCACCAGTTCGGCATTTGAGCGGGTATTCTTGAACTCCTCCAAAAGCCTGTCTGCGGCATCATCGGACTTAAGGCCGTTAAGGGCTCTTCTTGCGATCTCCATGGCACGGAGCTCGTCCCTTGAAAGAAGCAGATCTTCACGTCTGGTTCCCGATTTTGCAAGATCGATAGCGGGGAAGATCCTCTTTTCGGATAGTTTTCTGTCAAGGACCATTTCCATATTACCGGTTCCCTTGAACTCCTCGTATACCACATCATCCATCTTGGATCCGGTCTCAACAAGTGCGGTGGCAAGGATGGTAAGGGATCCGCCCTCTCTCATATTTCTTGCGGCACCGAAGAACCTCTTGGGCATGTGAAGAGCCGCAGGATCGAGTCCGCCCGAAAGGGTACGTCCCGAAGGAGGAATGACCTGGTTATAAGCTCTTGCAAGCCTTGTAATGGAGTCAAGAAGGATAACGACATCCTCTCTGTGCTCAACGAGACGTCTTGCACGCTCAATTACCATCTCCGAAACTCTTGCATGATGCTCGGGCATCTCATCAAATGTTGAATAAATGACCTCAACATTATTGCCTCTTATGGCTTCCTTCATATCGGTA
>ONTX01000106.1 GCA_900320825.1 uncultured Lachnospiraceae bacterium
CGAAAGCGGGTCCTGCAGCGGTTGCGGTGACATAGAGCTTATCTTTATTTCCGAGAGCGATCTCGCCGTTTGTTCCAAGGTCGCATAGGAGAGTATAGTCTTCAGATTCGGTAAGACCGGATGCCAGGATACCTGCGTAGATATCGGATCCCACAAATGCTGAAAACCCGGGAAGAACGTGGCAGTTAACTTTTACATCTCCCGCATCAAGTTCAAATTCCTCATCTTCAGTATGTGAAGCTTTAAAGGGAGCAGAGCCAAGTTCAGTCGTATCGTATCCCATGAGAAGGTAGACCATGGTGGTGTTTGCGGCAATATACATTTCGGGGAACAGTTTGGAATCCCCGTCAGGTGTGGCGTTTTGGGTGTTTGCTTTATCTGCGTCACTCAGTACGCGGGCGAATTTGCAAACGCCTTCTTTCAGCACATCCCTTACCAGTTCCTTCATGTCGGAAGCGGCATCAGATCCGCCGGCTCCTGAAGAAGCCTTGATCCTTGATATTACATCGGCACCGTATTTTCCCTGGGGATTTACCTTTGAAAATGAATCCAGAACGTTAAGATCTTCATCAAGAAGGACCATGGCGATGGTGGTGGTTCCGATATCCGCACAGATCATCTTTTTTTTATAACCCTGTGCATTCAGATTCAGGGCACCATTAACAGAAAGGACCTTTATTTCCTTTTCATTTTCGCCGAAACATCTTCCGCATCCGGTACAGATTGTGCATCTGGTTCCTTTTTTCATAGGTTTTATTATACAACGCATCGTGGTATAATGTTAGTTGATTTTTCTTAGGAAAAACCCATAAAAAACCATACAAGAGGCATATATGTCACAGAAACAATTTGACGATCTCAGAAAACTTTATACTACTTTTGAGTACAATAAATTCGATTGCCGCATTGATGAAGGTGATCTTTTTATCAGATACAGATTCTCAATCCCGGGGCTTAAGGATTTTGCTCCGGAGTGGAGATTCCCTCTTATGGGAAAGAGTGTGGATTTAAATGATCCCATTCTCAGGTCCCTTATCTTTTCCCTGGGACTTGTGGAGACCATCAGCTATTACAAAGCTGTATGCCCCGAGAGAGTACTGATCAAATGCGGCAAGCTTTCATCCGCCCAGAAGGACTGGTGGAGCAAGCTTTATTACAACGGACTGGGAGAATTCCTTTACAGAAACGGCATAAACGTGTCCCGTGACAGACTTGTAAGATTTGAATGTGAGACTGTTGATGAGGCAGTTCCTCTTCATGACGACCGCATCTACGAGGGATGCCTTGTTCCCGTTGGAGGAGGCAAGGACTCCGTAGTCAGCCTTGAGATACTTAGAGGCGAGGATATCGTAACTTACGTTGTTAACGAAAATGCCACCGCCACCAATGTCATAAATAAATGTGATCACAAGAAGGGCGTATATACCGCTAAAAGGACTCTTGATCCCAAGATCCTTGAACTCAATGCTGAAGGCTATATGAACGGTCATATTCCCATATCTGCCGTGTTTGCATTTTCATCCGTGATCACCGCATATATCCAGGGCATCAAATACATTGCCCTTTCCAATGAGACCAGCGCAAATGAGAGCACCGTTCCCGGAACCAAGATCAATCACCAGTACTCCAAGAGCTATGAGTTCGAAGAGGATTTCGATGAATATATCGAGGGACTTACAGATTCCGATATTCACTATTTTTCACTGCTTCGTCCCTTTACCGAGGTCCAGATCGCAGGAATATTTGCAAAGCGCGGAAGAGCATATTTTGATGTGTTCAGATCCTGTAACAGGGGCAGCAAGAAGGGTATTTGGTGCTGTGCATGTCCAAAGTGTCTTTTCGTGTACATCATTCTCAGTCCCTTCATTCCCGAAGATGAGCTTATTAAGATATTCGGTGAGAAGCTTCTTGATAAGGAATCCTTTGACGAGGACTTCAGGGAACTTGTGGGCCTTAACGAAAACAAGCCCTTCGAGTGTGTGGGAACAAGACGGGAGGTTGTCAGCTGTCTTGAGAACTATATCGCAACAGGTAATAAGAGTCTTCTTACCGAGAGGTATAAAAAGGAGATCACTTCCCTGAACTCGCATCCCTTAAGCGTTCTGATGAAAGAGTGGTGTGATGAGAACAGCGTTCCTTCTGTATTTAAGAGCGGTCTCAGGAAAGCTATTGAGGAAGTATAAATCCCGGTGATGTAAGATAGCACTCTGAATATCTGAATGTTTTTAAAAATCAAAAACGCAGGCCATATGGCCTGCGTTTTAGTTATCCGTAATTTGTTATTACTTGATGCTTACGGTGCTCCATCCGTCCTTGGGAACCATGGAGATGTAGGTCTTTCCGGGATTGATCTTAACTTCGTCGCCGTTCTCGTCATAGAACTTGGTGATATCGTAATCCAGGTAAGGATCGGGCATCTGTCTCTGCCAGTGAACCTTGACAGCTTCTCCGTTGGTGATGTACCAGCCTTCCTGGAGCTCTTCGCTCATGTAGTAGTAAACAAGATATCCGTGCTCGTCGAACTGATGGAAATCACAGCTCTGAAGGAATACGTTGTTGAAGGTTACTACTTCGCCGTCCTCGGCATCCTTCTGAAGCTCTCCGTAGAGATAGTAATCATAAGTGCTGGTCTCAGGATTGTACTTGAGAGCTGTCTGAGTGTGCTTGAAGGTTCCGATAGAGATGTCGTTGGCAGTCTTGACATCCTTGTATCCCATCTCGGTGGGAGTAATGTCAACGCCGTAATCTCTTAAGATGAAGTGGGTATCTCTCTTGGGTGCATATGAATTGTAGGTGGTAGAGATCTTAGCCTGTGAGATTCTCTGGATAAGTCCGTCGTAAGTTGTGGTACCGCCGTTAAGGGTTATTCCCTGTGTAGCATCTGCGGTAACATACTCTTTGTACTCCCAGCTCTTTCCGTTATCGAAACGGCAGAAACCGCTGGAAAGATGGTCACAGTATGCCTTTGCGATATAGTCATTAATGTAGATAGGGCCTCCGTCGTGGATGAGGATCGCATTATACTCACCTGCGAGAGGGATGTTGGTGGGACGTGTCGAACGGATGGATCCCATCTGCTTGATGTTCTTCCAATCCTTACGTACGCACATAAGTCTGGTGACTCTGTCGTTTGCGGTAGAGTTCATGATCTCGTAAACGATATCAGCGTCAGCAACTTCATAGTGGGGAAGTGCTGTCTTCTCGTTATCGACCATTACAGCGATGGGACGCTGGTCCTTGATCTCGTTGGGGGTGGGAAGTCCGGTAAGCTCGGAAGCATAGCATCCTTCGGGCATCTCGAGACCGGCTTCTTCTACGGGCTCTGTGTCTGTGGTAGCAGGTGCAGTGTCGTCAACAGTGACGATAGGCTGTGAATCAAATGCGCTGCTCGCAGGAGCATCAGCCTCTTCTTTTCCGCAGCCGGCGGTAAGTGATACCGTCATTGCCGCGATCGCAATGAGTGCGATAACTTTCTTTGATTTCATAATATCCTCCAGTTTTTGTTGCTTAGACATGTTTTTGAATTACATGCCTGATTTGTCCTGTTAGCGAAAATCTCGTTAACTTTTTGACATACAA
>ONTX01000014.1 GCA_900320825.1 uncultured Lachnospiraceae bacterium
ACGTCGGAAATCTGTGAAAATTGCACAATTTTATATCCTTGCGATTGTGCGTTTTGTATCATTATTTCCGTCTCGTAAGCGTTGACCTTACATCCTAAATTGTGGAATGCGATAGTTTTCAAGGTAATTCACCCCAAGATTTCGTTTTGTTTTATCGGCCGTTTGCCTTGACATTCGGTTTTGGGTATTTTACTATTACACCGTAACAACGAGAAAAAGCGTAAGTTAACGGGGAAATATAAGGAGGTAACTCAAATGAAAACAGTAAAGATTTCTCTTAATTCAATTGACAAGGTAAAGAGCTTTGTAAATGACATCACTAAGTTTGAATATGATTTTGATCTTGTATCAGGAAGATACGTAATCGACGCCAAGTCCATCATGGGTATCTTCAGCCTTGATCTTTCCAAGCCCATCGACCTCAACATTCACACCGAGGGCGGAGCTGAGGACGTACTCGAGGTTCTTAAGGCTTATCAGGTATAAATAAATCTCGTTGTTTAACATCGGAAAGGACCGAAGGATACAAGCCTTCGGTCCTTTTTTTATCCTATATGGATCACTTCGTCGGTCTCGTACGCCTTTGCAAGAAGTCCCTCTATCACGTCGTCAAGGTTTGTTTCGTGCTTTCTGATAACGTGAACGCTGGGATTTGTTACGGGATGCTTTGCAACAAAGATCGTGCAGCAGTCTTCGTATGGAAGGATCGAAGTTTCGTATGTACCGATCTTTTCCGATATTTCAACGATATCCTGTTTGTCGAAGGCTATGAGCGGGCGAAGTACCGGCAGGGTGCAGACTTCATTGGTGGAAACCAGCGACGAGAAGGTCTGGGATGCCACCTGTCCGAGACTTTCCCCTGTTATAAGGCCGTGGCAACTGTTTTCGTAAGCAAGATGCTCGGCAATCCTCATCATAAAGCGCCTCATGATTATTGTAAGTTCGTCGTGAGGACATTTTTCGTAGATTGCAAGCTGTATATCGGTAAAATTGATGATGTGCAGGTTGATGGGACCTGTGTAGGCGGATATGATCCTTGCAAGATCGATGACCTTCTGTTTTGCTCTTTCAGACGTATAGGGAGGGGCATTGAAATAGACAGCGTCTATGGAAACGCCTCTTTTTGATACCATATATCCCGCAACCGGGGAGTCTATGCCACCGGATAAAAGGAGCATTCCTTTTCCGCCTGTTCCCACGGGCATTCCGCCGGGGCCGTCAATATTCTCGGTATAAATGTATATATGATCCCTTATCTCTACATTTACGAATTTATCGGGGGTTCTGACGTCAACCTTAAGATTGGGAAAAGCATCCAGCATTGCCTCGCCCAGATCCGCATCCACTTCCATTGAATTGAGGGGATAGTTTTTGCGGCCTCTGCGGCAAAAGACCTTAAAAGTGCAGCTATAGTCATCGCCGTACATGCTGCGCCAGTAATCGACCACTTTTTCCCTGAGCTTTTCCTGACCCTCATCTTCCGTTACAACAACCGGACAGATATGCACGATACCGAAAATATGAGTAAGTGCGTTTACAACTTTATCGTAATCGTATACTCCGCCGTCCTTTGAATTTTCACACTCCAGATATATCCTGCCGGGAGTCTTGCGGACATTGTAATGACCCGGCAGTGTTTTCATGGCGGCAGCAATGTGGGAGACAAGGGCGTCTTCAAACAGATATCTGTTGTTCCCTTTGATGCCGATCTCTGCGTATTTGATGAGAAAAGTGTTAAATAGTTTTTTGTTCATGTGTTTTTCCTGGCGAATACTATAAACGACATGCCGCGGTGTTATTTATTTAACGCGCACACGCCTTGCGGCTCCGGTTCTCGCTCGTAGCGGTACTAAACTCAAACTGCGCTTCGCTTGTTTTCGTTAAGTACCGACGGCTCGAAAGGGTGCGCTTATAAATGAATAACATCGCGGCATGTCAGACTTTCGAGATACTATTTTAACAGCGATACCAGATGTTGGCAATTCAAATTATAGGTATCACACGCCGGGCATTACATCAAACAGGTATACGGCCACTTGAATTTTGCCCTAAATTAAGGTAAAATTTTATAGATTGTAAGCATATGCTGCAGGAGGTGATCTGATGTCCAGAGATAATTCACATACTCAGTTTTTTGAGGTGCCCATGGAAGATTCGGGAGCCGCTTCGGTTCTTGAAGAAGTATATGCAGCACTTCAGGAGAAGGGCTATAATCCTGTAAACCAGATCGTCGGATATATCATGAGTGGAGATCCTACTTACATCACCAGCCACAAAGGTGCAAGGAGCCAGGTCATGAAGGTTGAGCGTGACGAACTTGTGGAAGAACTTCTTACAGAGTACATTGCAAGCAAGGGCTGGAACTGATCCCGGAAGTAAAGATAACGGATGGGGAATGATGTAAAAAGGTTAATGGGTCTTGATTTCGGGTCGAAGACGGTAGGTGTTGCCCTCAGCGACCCGCTTTTTCTTGCAGCAGAGCCGCTTGAGATAATCAGGCGTGAACACCCTTCAAAACTTCGGAGGACGTATGCAAGGATCGAGGAGATCATTACCGAAAAAAATGTAGGGAAGATAATTCTCGGAAACCCGCTTATGCCATCCGGAGATGAAGGCGAAAGGGCACTTCTTACCGCAGAATTCGCCGAGGGTCTGAGGCGAAGAACCGGACTTGAAGTGATCATGGAAGATGAGACTTTGACCACCGTTGAGGCCGACGAGATCATGGATGAGAGGGGAATCCCTAAGAGCGAACATAAAAAATATGTTGATATGATAGCTGCACAGCTTATTCTTGACAGCTACATGAATAGAGAAAAATATGGAAAACAATGAAGAAAGAAA
>ONTX01000178.1 GCA_900320825.1 uncultured Lachnospiraceae bacterium
GACTGCTCTAGCGCTGCTCCCGGTATAGAACTTAAAGATGACGAAGATGCTGCGATCTATTTTTCATCGGGAACAACAGGATTCCCCAAGGCCATTCTTCATAAGCATTTAAGCCTTATGACCGCAGCCAAGGTTGAACAGAATCACCATTCAACCTCCCATGATGACTGTTTCCTCTGCATTCCTCCTTTGTATCACACAGGTGCAAAGATGCACTGGATGGGAAGCCTTGTAAGCGGCTCCAGAGCTGTTCTTTTAAAGGGCACGAAGCCCCAGTATATTTTTGATGCGGTATCAAGAGAAAAATGTACCATAGTCTGGCTGCTTGTTCCCTGGGCACAGGATATTCTGGACTCTCTGGACAGCGGCGAACTTAAGATGGAAAATTATGAGCTTTCACAGTGGAGGCTCATGCATATAGGGGCACAGCCTGTTCCTCCTTCGCTGATCCGCAGATGGATGAAGTATTTCCCGAACCACCAGTACGATACCAACTACGGTCTCAGCGAATCCATAGGACCCGGCTGCGTACATCTGGGCGTTGAGAACATTCACAAAGTGGGTGCCATCGGCGTTCCCGGATTCGGATGGCAGTGCAAGATCGTTGACGAAAGCGGAAACGAAGTTAAAAAAGGTGAAGCCGGAGAGCTCTGTGTTAAGGGTGACGGCGTCATGACATGCTATTACAGAAATCCCGAGGCAACAGCGGAAGTGCTTAAGGACGGATGGCTTTTTACCGGAGATGTTGCGATGCAGGATGAGGACGGTTTTATCTTCCTTGTTGACCGCAAGAAGGATGTTATCGTATCCGGCGGTGAAAACCTCTATCCCGTTCAGATAGAAGATTTCTTAAGAAAGCACGACAAGATCAAAGATGTGGCGGTGATCGGACTTCCGGATCCCAGACTCGGAGAGATTGCCGGTGCCATCATTTCCATCAAGGACGGAATGACCTGCACCGAGAAAGAGATAGAAGAGTTCTGCCAGGGACTTCCCAGATATAAAAGACCCAGGAAGATTATCTTTGATGATGTTCCCAGAAATCCTACCGGTAAGATTGAAAAGCCTCTTCTCAGAAAACGTTACAGCGTTGAGAGACTTGTAGAGCAGGAGAACGAATCATAATGCGTGAACTGATGATTGGAAATAAGGCTGTCGCCCGTGGAATGTATGAGGCGGGATGCGAATTCATTTCAAGCTATCCCGGAACCCCTTCTACAGAGATCACCGAAGAGGCAGTTAAATATGATGAGATATACTGTGAGTGGGCACCCAATGAGAAGGTTGCATTAGAGGCTGCTCATGGTGCATCCCTTGCGGGAAAAAGATCTGCATGTGCCATGAAGCATGTGGGATTAAATGTTGCGGCAGATCCCATGTTTTCGATTTCCTATATCGGTGTTGATGCCGGACTTGTGATCTGTGTTGCGGATGATCCCGGAATGCACTCATCCCAGAACGAGCAGGATTCAAGACATTATGCCATAGCGGCAAAACTTCCCATGCTCGAGCCCTCCGATTCATCTGAATCTCTTGAGTTCACAAAGCTTGCATTTGAACTTTCTGAAAAATACCATACCCCCGTGCTTCTTAAGATGTGCATGAGGATCTCTCATTCACGTTCTGTTGTGGAAACATCGGATCGTATAAAAAAAGAAACCATTCCCTATGTTAAGGATCAGAGCAGGGTCATGCTTCCCGCACAGGCAAGAAAAGCCCATGTGCGTGTTGAGCAGCGCCTTAAGGACATGACAGAGCTGGCCGAAAGTGCTTCCTTTAACCGCATGGAAGAAGGAAGTGACAGAAGCGTCGGTTTTATCACCTCCTCCACCGCTTACCAGTATGTAAAGGAAGTGTTCGGAGACAAGCATCCTGTTCTTAAGATAGGAATGGTCAATCCTCTTCCTGTAAAAAAGATCAGGGATTTTGCTTCTTCCGTTGAGAAACTTTATGTGGTGGAAGAACTTGACCCAATAATCGAAAACCATTGCAAGGCTCTGGGGCTTGAAGTCCACGGCAAGGATACATTCCCCATAATAGGAGAGTTTTCCCAGGAGATCGTAAGAAAGTCAATGGGCGGAGCTGATCCTGAAACTGACAGGATAGAAGATGCGATTCCCGGCAGACCTCCCGTGATGTGTGCAGGATGTCCTCACAGGGGACTTTTCTATGTCCTGAAAAAGAATAAATGCATGGTCTACGGAGACATCGGGTGCTATACCTTAGGTTCCTTTGCTCCCTTAAATGCCATGGATCTTAATGTGTGCATGGGTGCATCCCTTTCCGGAATGCACGGATTCAATAAAGCTCTTGGAAAAGAATCACAGAATAAGACAGTCGGAGTAATCGGAGATTCCACATTTGTTCACTCCGGAATGACCGGACTTGCGGATATCGTATATAACGACAGTGCTTCCACAGTCATCATTTTGGATAACTCCATTACCGGAATGACCGGACACCAGCAGAATCCCACAACCGGATACAACATCAAAGGTGATCCTGCGGCAAAGATCGATCTTGAAGCTCTGTGCAAAGCTATGGGAGTGCGCCGCGTCCGGGTGGTGGATCCCTACGATATAGAAGAAACGGATAAGGCTGTCAAAGAAGAACTTGCTGCAGATGAACCTTCCGTTATCATCACAAGACGCCCCTGCGCGCTTCTCAAGGGAGTAAAACATTCTGCTCCCCTTACCGTTGATACCGAAAAGTGCGTCGGCTGTAAAGCCTGCATGCAGGTAGGCTGCCCCGCTGTTTCCGTCGTGGATGGTAAGGCCCACATTGACAGAACCCAGTGCGTCGGCTGCAACGTCTGTTCACAGATGTGCAAATTCGGAGCATTGAAAGCCTAAGGAGTACATATGCAAACAACAAACATTATGATAGTCGGTGTCGGCGGCCAGGGTTCCCTCCTTGCCAGCAAGATTCTCGGACACCTCCTCATGAATAAAGGCTGCGACGTAAAGGTAAGCGAAGTTCACGGAATGAGCCAGCGCGGAGGAAGCGTTGTAACTTATGTCAGATTCGGTGACAAAGTTTATTCGCCTATTATTACGGAAGGCGAAGCTGACATAATAGTTTCTTTTGAACTCCTGGAGGCTGCAAGATGGCTTCCCTATCTGAAAAAAGGCGGCCGCATCGTTACCAATACCCAGCGCATCGACCCTATGCCGGTTATAACCGGTGATGCTGTTTATCCCGAAGAGATAGAGAAAAAACTTCAGGAAAAGGGAGTCAGCCTTGATGCTACAGACTGCCTTGCACTTGCAGAAGAGGCAGGCACCTCAAAGGCTGTGAACATTGTTCTTTTAGGAAGACTTTCAAAGTATTTTGATTTTTCGAAAGAGGACTGGGTGGCATCATTAAAGGCCTGCGTTCCTGAAAAATTTCTTGAAAGCAACCTTAAAGCATTTGAACTCGGCGCGGAAAAATAATTTTACTTGACTTTAAGTTCTGCACATGCTATTCTTGCTAAGCGGCTGAAGTTTAGGCCTATTTTTTTCGCTCTGAAATTTTAAACGTCGCTTCGGCGACAAAGTTATTTTAAGGAAGGTAAAGATATGCGTACAAAGATCACTCTTGCTTGCACCGAGTGCAAACAGCGCAACTACAACACCACCAAGGATAAGAAGACCATGCCCGACCGCATGGAGATCAAGAAGTATTGCAGATTTTGCAAGAAGCATACACTTCATAAGGAAACAAAGTAATTCCGTCCTATATATAAGGAGATTAGCTGATGGCAGATTCCAATGAAAACAAGATCAGCTTCTGGAGTGGTGTGAAGGCAGAATTTGGCAAGATCATGTGGCCGAATCCCCAGACCGCTTTCAGACAGTCTGTAGCTGTTATTGTTATTTCCGTTGTTGCCGGTGTGATCATCGCCCTTATTGATTTTGCAGCTAAGAGCGGTGTTAACTGGATCACATCATTATAAGGAGGATAGGGATGGCAGAAGCAAAGTGGTACGTGGTCCATACCTATTCCGGCTACGAGAACAAAGTAAAGCTGGATCTTGAAAAGACCATTGCAAACAATAAAGAATTGGCTGAGAAGATTCTCGAGATAGAAGTTCCCACCGAGAGCGTTATGGAAGTCAGGGACGGCAAGAAGAAGGTCGTTGACCGTAAGATGTGTCCCGGATATGTAATTGTTCATATGGAACTTACTGACAGAACCTGGTATTTTGTCAGAAATACAAGAGGCGTTACCGGATTCGTAGGACCCGGAAGCAAGCCTGTTCCCCTTTCTGAGGAGGAACTTATTAACCTTAAGATCGGAAAGCCTCAGTACCAGCCCGGTTCACAGGAGAAGGCACCCAAGAAGGATTACGGCATCAAAGTCGGTGATCTCATCGCGGTTGTTGACGGAACCTGGAAGGATACCGAAGGTAAGGCTCTTAAGATCGATGACAGCAAGCAGACTGTCACCATCAACGTTGAGATGTTCGGAAGAGAGACTCCTCTTGAAGTTCCTCTCGATAACGTAAGAAGGATGGGTTAATGCGTGATTAACCGCATAAGCGGTTGATTATAGATCAAGTGGGAGTGTGCTCCGGCACGAATACCACGCAAAGCCTATTAAGGCAATAAAAACAGGAGGTGCCATTATGGCAAAAAAAGTAGAAGGCTATATCAAATTACAGATTCCGGCCGGCAAGGCAACACCTGCGCCCCCGGTAGGCCCTGCACTCGGACAGCATGGTGTCAACATCGTTGAGTTCACCAAGCAGTTCAACGCAAGGACCGCAGACAAGGGTGACACTATCATCCCTGTCGTTATCACCGTATATGCGGACAGATCTTTCAGCTTCATTACGAAGACTCCCCCCGCTGCAGTTCTTATCAAGAAGGCAGCAAAGGTCCAGAAAGCATCCGGCGTACCCAACAAGAATAAGGTAGGAAGCATCACCAAGGCTCAGGTTAAAGAGATTGCTGAGACCAAGATGCCCGATCTTAACGCAGCATCCATCGAGAGTGCAATGAGCATGATCGAAGGAACCGCTCGAAGCATGGGTATCACCATTAAAGACTGACACATTGGGAGACATTTATTGTCGATAGAACCAGGAGGAAAAAATAATGAAGCATGGCAAGAAATATTCTGAAGCAGCTAAGCTCGTCGAGCGCGGAACTTTCTATGAGCCCGCTGACGCAGTAGCACTTGTAAAAAAGACTGCTTCCGCAAAATTTGATGAAACAGTAGAACTTCACATTCGTACAGGATGTGACGGAAGACACGCTGACCAGCAGATCCGTGGTGCAGTAGTTCTCCCCAGTGGTACCGGTAAGGA
>ONTX01000381.1 GCA_900320825.1 uncultured Lachnospiraceae bacterium
ATAAGCTCATCCATACCGGAAGGGGAGATGCCGTACTGCATAAACTCGGAAATAGCGCTTTTAACCTCGGATATATATCCGCTCATTCCAAGCTTTGCGCCAAGATAGGGAAGGTCCTTTGCCGCACCAGAAGCAACCTTCTGCAAGATAAGACTCATGCCGGTATCGTCAAGAACAGGGATTTCTTCCTGCCCCGTCTCTTCAAGTATCCTGTGAGACAGCCTTCCGAAACCCAGAACATCTATATTAAGGATTCCTTTTTGAGGGCTCGCTGAAACAAGATCCTTCTGCACATTCATGGCAGACTGATCCGGAACAATGAAAAAGAAATTGCGGTCTCTTTCGTTTCCCGCTCTTTCTATGATCTCTTTATACAGATATGTACTTTTCCCCGACCCCGAGGGGCCTGTTATGAGCCTTAATTTACCCATGTCCGTCCTCCGATACATACATTTTCGTTCAATGCATGTACCAAATTTTACACATTCCCGAAAAATCAATGAATTTATGTTAAATATAGTGTTTCAGAGCCGTTCTTTCAAGGTTAAATATCCCTTTTTTACCCGATTTTCTTGCAAAAAACGCGTAAATGTACGATTATATATGATGTAGCGTTTTTCTAAGAACAGGCTCCAAAAAAGCCAATTACTGTTGAAGAAAGGAAAAAAGATGACAAACAGAAAACAGGTAGTTTTAGTCGTAATGGACGGTGTCGGATTCAGCAAAACCGGTCTCGGCGACGCAGTCACCACCGCCAACACCCCGGTCCTTAACGAAATGTTAAAGACCTGCCCCAACACAAGACTCAAGGCTCACGGAACCGCAGTAGGACTTCCCTCTGATGATGACATGGGTAACTCCGAGGTAGGACACAATGCTCTCGGATGCGGACAGATCTATTCACAGGGTGCAAAGCTCGTTAACGAGTCCATCGAAAGTGGCAAGATGTTCGGTTCCGATACATGGAAGGAAGCTCTCGATAATGTAAAGAGCAAGAATTCCGTTCTTCATTTCCTCGGTCTTCTCTCCGACGGAAATGTACACTCCAACATCTCTCACCTTCTGGTAATGCTCAAGAAAGCAAAGGAAGAAGGCATCAAAGAGGTTCGCGTACACATTCTCCTTGACGGACGTGATGTTCCCGCAACCAGCGCTCTTCAGTATGTTAAGCAGCTTGAGGATTACTTAAACGAGCTTAACGGTGACGGATTCAACTGCCTTATCGCATCAGGCGGCGGAAGAATGAAGGTTACCATGGACAGATACCAGGCCGACTGGGGCATGGTTGAGCTTGGATGGAACACCCACGTTAAGGGCGAGGGAAGACAGTTTGCAAATGCAACAGAAGCCATTGAAAGCTACAGAAAAGAACTCGATGTTATCGACCAGGATCTTCCCGCGTTTGTTATCGCAAAGGATGGAAAAGCAGTAGGTCCCGTTTCTGATGACGACAGCGTTATACTTTATAATTTCCGCGGAGACCGTGCTCTTGAGATCTCCATGGCATTCGATTACGAAGATTTCCCTTATTTCAACAGAGGCCCCAAGTCAGGCTGCTACTACGCAGGAATGCTTGAGTATGACGGAGACCTCCATATTCCCAGACATTACCTGGTCAATCCCCCCGAGATCAAGAATACCCTTTCGGAACTTCTTGTAGGTGCGGGACTCAGCCAGTATGCAGTTTCAGAGACCCAGAAGTACGGCCACGTAACCTATTTCTGGAATGGAAACAGAAGTTCAAAGTTCAGCGAAGAGCTTGAGACATTCAAGGAGATTCCTTCAGACAACGTTTCATTTGACGAGCGTCCCTGGATGAAGTCCGCAGAGATCACCGATGATGTTATCGAAGCCATCAAATCCGAAAAATATGACTTCATCAGATGCAATTATCCCAACGGAGACATGGTAGGACATACCGGAAACTTCGACGCAACCGTTACCGGTGTTGAAGCAGTAGACCTTGGTCTTTCGAGACTCATCAAGGTATGTGACGAGTACAATGTCACTCTTCTCGTTACCGCAGATCACGGTAATGCAGATGAGATGCTTGAGAAGAACAAGAAGGGCGAGCTTCAGGTTCGTACCGCTCACTCATTAAATCCCGTTCCTTTCATCATCTATGACAAGAAGAACACCTTCACCATCAAGGACGGAGAGTACGGACTTGCAAACGTTGCAGCTACCGTTGCATCTATCCTTAATCTCAAAGCTCCCGAGTGCTGGGAAAAGTCAATGATCTGAGAATAAGACAGATCTGAATAACGAAACAAAAAAGAGCTCATATACATTTTCATATGAGCTCTTTTAATATCTTATCTTTTAATCTGATTCTTTTAATTATGATTTCCAGAAGAAGAGATCAAGTGAATCTCCAAACATATCCTCACCGATCTCATCGGCAGTAAGTGAAAGAAGGAAAGAACCGTCCGAATAAACATCACAGCTCTTTGCTACACCGTTATCACCGGTGAAGGTGATCTTATCGCCTTTCTGCTCCCAGGTAAGATCTGCAAGCCTGGACTCGGCAGATTCCATTGAAGATGTCATTGAATCCGTTAAGGTGTCCATCATCATATCCTTGTTCTCAATAAGATA
>ONTX01000004.1 GCA_900320825.1 uncultured Lachnospiraceae bacterium
AAAGGAACTTGCGAGGGCATTGGGAATTACGGCAAATGCCATATCGAATTGGGAAACAGGACGGGCAAGACCTGATGTTTACCTGATACCTGAAATATGCCGGACGCTTCATATTTCTCTTTATGAGCTTTTCGATATGGTTGACCCGCTTAATATAACCGCCGGTGAGCAACTGATGCTGAGGGATTACAGGATGCTCACACAGGGACACCAATATTCCGTCAGACGATTGATAGAATCTCTTACCAATGTGGAAATATCAGAAAAAAGCCCTGATCTTTGCCCTATACTGAAAATCAATCGTGCTCTGGCTGCCGGAATAGGTGACCCGTCAGAATTCGAGGATAATGCTGAGACTGTTTATGTTTACTACTCCCCAGAGGTAAACCGTGCTGATTTTATTTTCAAGGTTAACGGTGACAGCATGGAGCCGGAATATCACAGCGGAGATGAAGTCCTCGTACAAAGGCTCTCAAATACCTGTGAGATGGGGTACGGGGATATCGGTGCTTTCATTGTAGGAAATGAAATGTATATCAAAAAATATGAAGAAGACGGGCTCCATTCGCTTAATGCAAAATACCCTGTAATGCATTTTGAAGATACTGATTCTGTATATCTTATCGGCAAGGTCATAGGAGTCCTCGCTCCGGGTAGCTATGCAAACGAAAAAGAGATCGAAAAATATATTGATATACACGGTGAGGATGAGGACTGATCAGGGGAGTGACTGATTATGAAGCACAAATATGAGAGAGTATATGTAAAGGTAAATGCCAACTTCGACTCCACAGGATATATGCAGCCGCGCTCCATTATGTGGTCTGACGGACGTGTGTTCAATATAGACAAAGTGGCGGTTTCAATAAGCACTTTTACGGTCAGTATTATAAAAAAATTGATATTTTTGAATTTTTGTGGTAAAATATATTTGATAATTATGTATTTTTGTAGAAATGGTTGATAGTAATGAATAGTTATTTTAACGAAAACACTTATGAAGAACTCCTGGATGAAATAAAATATGTTTATCAATCGGATGACAGACCTTGGATAATAGGCTATAGCGGTGGAAAGGATTCTACTACTGTGACCTTATTGACTTACGAAATGCTAAGATCCTTGTCTCCAGATGAACGAAAAAAGAATGTATATATTATTTCATCTGATACATTAATAGAAAATCCACTGATAAAAACATATCTCTGTAAAATGAACCAAATGATCGGGGAGGCAGCAGCAAGAGACAGTCTTCCTATAAAAACATTTATGGTAACTCCTGAATCAAATAATACTTATTGGACAAATATTATCGGAAAGGGACTTCCTACTCCCAGAATGAATGGTACATTCAGATGGTGTACAGACAGGCTTAAAATAAAACCGAGTGCGGATAAGATAAAGGCTATTATGAGAGAAGAAGATAAAGATGTGATCGTTCTTCTTGGTGTCAGAAAAGCAGAAAGTATAGCAAGAAAAAGACGTATTGAGGGGCGTGAGCTTGCCAATAGATTGCTCAATCGTCATGAGACAATTCAAAATGCTTATGTCTACAATCCTATAGTTGAACTCACTACTGAGGATGTATGGGATGTTCTTCTTTCTTACAATGGAGGACAGACACACTGGGGCACCAATAATAATGAATTGGTATCATTGTATTCAGATGCAGATTCCGGAGAATGTCCTTTTGCAGGAATGTCAAATTCCGGTCAGACACAAAGCTGCGGGCAGTCGCGTTTTGGTTGTTGGGTATGTACTGTTGTAAAAGAAGATAAGTCTCTGAATGGTTTCATTAAGGCAGGGCACAGAGAGCTAATTCCTCTTGCTGAGTTCAGATCATGGCTGATGAGTATCAGGGATAAAGATGAATACAGAGAAAAAAAGCATAGGGATGGTACAGTTTATACCGATAAACACGGCAATAAAGGCTATGGACCATTTACATGGGAAGCAAGACAGCTTATTCTTCAAAAGCTGCTCGAAACACAGATGTCTATGGGCTATGAACTAATCACTTTAGATGAACTAAAAGCAATTGATGAAATATGGGACAGGGAACTTGATTTTTCAAGAAGAATTCTTGTAGACCTATACTTTCGTATTACAGGTAAAAGGCTTCCTTGGGACAAATATAAAGAACCCTTGTTTAGTTCCGGAATCTCGGCTGATATTGATAAGCTGTGTGCTGAAAACAATGTTCCTGTAGAACTTGTTCGTAACCTGATACTTTCTGTACATCAAAATAAAAATTTTTCCAATCCAAGAATACTTCGTAAGGATCTGGACAGACTTTTGAATCAGGAATGGCTTCATTTTGATATTTTAAGGGAGATAGACAATGCAGATAACGAGACTGGAACTTAATAATTTTAGTTCCTATGAAGGTGTAAATATATTTGATTTCTCCGTTGAGGATGATAAACCGATAATTTTGATAGGTGGTCAGAACGGTGCTGGAAAAACATCTATTTTTACAGCTATAAAAATTGCATTATATGGGCCGCTTGCATTTGGATATACGGGTCATAATTCTTATTACAGCAAAAAAATCAAAGGTCTTATTAATAACAAATCATTTCAGTCCCATGATTTTATTTCAGGTGTTAGTATTGAGATCAGACAGAAGAAGGAACGATCTATTGTTACATATACCATAAGAAGAAACTGGAAAATTACTGATACTCATATTGAAGAAGATTATCTTGTTTATGAAAACGGTAAAGAATTAGATGAATCAGAAAGAATTCTTTTTGAAAGCTTTATTCTCAGCATTATTCCTGTCGATCTGTTTGAATTCTTCTTATTTGACGGAGAAGAGATCGGTACAGTTTTTTCAAATGATTCATACAATAAGTTTCTGAAACGATCTATGCTGACTATTTGTGGAATAGATGATCTGGAGATACTTGATAGTTTTTGCAGCAGTTATATAGGAAAAAAGAGTAGTATAGCTGAACAAGAGATTTGTGAAGAATATAACTCTGTCCAACAAAAGCTTGCAGAAACAGATATCCGAATAGCAAAAATTGCAGGATTTATCTCAAGTGCAAAAGAAGAAAAAGAAAAACTATTGATTCTCATAGAACAAAAGCAAGCAGAATTCATACGATCAGGTGGTATCCCGAAAGAAGAAGCTGTTGCACTGGAAGAAAGTGCTGCCAAGCTTGATAAGGAAAGAGAGAGCTTATCCCGTGAAATAAAAAATTTTTTCGAAGAACTTATGCCATTTGTTATTATGAAGGATATGATACCTTCTTTAGTTGCCCAGTCAAGATATGAAGAAAAAGCTACTATTTACGAATATGTGCGCAATATGATTTCCTGCGATTTTATTTCAGAATTGATTTCTGAATATGCCGCTGGCAGCACAGACTCTGCACCTGATATTTATAATGCAATTTTAAAAAAATTTGAAGTATCAAGCGGTGTTGTAGATGATATAATTCTTGGCTTTTCTGAATCTGAAAGGGGAAGAGTTTTCCGGCTTGCAGAACTGGCAGATGACTATAACAGCAAAGCTCTTGTAGAGAGCATCAGAAAAAAGGAAAAAACATCCAATGATGCAATAGAAATCAGACAAAAACTTCGTAATGCTTTGTCTGAGGAAGATTCCAAAAAATATACAGATGAAATCACTGAATCAAAACACCGTATTGAAATCATTGAACTTGAATTAACCCAGAAACAGGCTGAACTTGAAGCCGAACAATTAAGCCGGGACTCAACAGAAAAGGATCTTGCCAAAATCAAAGAAAAGCTTCGTGAATCAACACAGGATAAGCATGTTCTTGAACTTACGAACAGTATTTCTATAATAATGGAAAAGCTTATAGTCTCAAGCATGACAAATATCCGCAAGCAGCTTTCGGAAATGATAGTGATAAATCTGCAGCAGATATATCGCAAGGACAATCTTATTTCTATCGTCAGAATATCGGAAGATTTCAGATTTGATCTGTACCAAAATCAGATATTTTCGGCTGATGAGCTTAAAGCATTACTGGCAAATCTGGGTAAAAAGGAATTCTGTCGAATACTTGGCGATGAAAGCATAAGTATCATAATGTCATATTTAAATATTGCTGATGAAACTGATCTGGAACAAGCATTGACTAATTGTATTGATAATCATGTATTTGATCTTTATAAACGAATAGAGCTTAATATGCTTTCAAAGGGTGAACGACAGATCTTTATTCTTGCTCTGTATTGGGCTATTATTCAGGTTTCAGGCAGACAGATACCATTTGTTATTGATACTCCTTACGCAAGAATCGATGCTAATCATCGTGAGGAAATCTCCGCTAAGTTTTTTCCGAGCATCAGCTCACAGGTCATTATTCTTTCAACAGATGAGGAGATAACAAAAGAATATTATGGCATTATAAAACCATTTATTTCAAGGTCGTATCTGCTTGAGAATAATAAGGGAGATAATCGTACAACTGTCAGCGACGGATATTTTTTTAAGGAAGATGAATTATGATATTCAGACTGAAAACTTCAAAGAAAACACAGGAAATATTTGAGGAACTGGAAAGACGCACGAGTTTCAAGCCGTACACACTTGTAAAACATGCAATTGCCTGGTCGGTGGCAGAAAAAACATCGGTCGCAGACTACAAATCAGACTCAAATGGACTTGATCTTAATCGTCAGACAATAACAGGTGATAATGAAGAATACTTCAAGGCAATGTTTGAATTGATCGAAGGACGTTATCTTGAAGAAGAAGAGTTTTTTCCGAAATATGTTAAAGCGCATATTGACAGAGGAAGTAAATTGCTTTTGGATATGTATAACCATGCTGGCAGTGTAGATAAGTATATCATGCAGGTTCTGGGAGTTGGTGATACAGTATGATCTATCTTGATAATGCAGCAACTTCTCCAATAGATGTAGAAGTGCTTGAAGCTATGATGCCTTATTTGAAAGAGGAATATGGAAACCCTTCAAGCAAATATTATTGTCTTGCAGATAATGCTAAAGCTGCCGTTGAACAGGCAAGAAAGAGTGTCGCAAGACTGATAGGCGCTGACAGTGAAGAGATCATTTTTACTGCCGGATCCACTGAAAGTACAAATTTTATTATTAAGGGTGTACTTGACTATTCCAGATATTACGGAAGCGGAAAGAACCAGGTCATTACTTCTGATGCGGAGCATAAGGCAACTCTTAATGTTTGCAAATACCTTAATGGGGAAATATATTCAAATAAAGATGCGACAGTTTCTTTATTTTCTGTTAATAAAAAAGTAGACAGAGGCTTTAGTGCGCTGTTCCTGCCTGTAAATGAAAATGGTATAGTTATTCCTGAGTTGTTTGAAGCAGCTATAACAGATTCTACGGCTTTAGCGTCCTTTATATGGGTCAATAACGAGACCGGTTCTATAAATGATATCGAAGTTCTTGCCGGAACTGCTCATAAGCGTGGCGTTTTGTTCCATGCAGATGCAACACAGGCTATCGGAAAACTGCAAATAGATGTTCATGCATCGAAAATTGATTATCTATCGGCATCAGCACATAAAATTTTCGGACCAAAAGGCATAGGCTGTGCTTATATAAAAGCTGATAAGTATGGACTGCCGCCGATAACATCATTACTGCATGGAGGCGAACAGGAAAGCGGTATTCGTGCCGGTACACTTGCTGTACATAATATCGTAGGATTCGGGAAGGCAGCAGAAATTGCATACAGAGATTTTGAAAAAAATAATAGGTTCATTACAGAGCTTGATGATTATTTTATAAAGCGAATATCAGCGTCAGATGATATTCGACTGGTAATATCTGATAAACACAGAGCAAAAGGTATTATCAGTATTCTTGTAAATAAACGAAATTTTAATAACGAAAGATTTATCAAAAGGATCAGTGATAACATTGCATTATCCACAGGTTCAGCATGTAGTCTTGGTGAGCCTTCACATGTTATCAAATCCATCGGGCTTGAAAAGGATGTAGGAAGGATTCTGCGTATTTCATTAAGCAAACATACACGGAAAGAATATATTGATGCATTAATAGCTTTTTTGAATAAGCAAGGATAGGAGTGTTATTATGGCGGCAATGATGGATATTATGCCTTCTGAACATGAAGGTGAAAAGGCTGTCTGGAATAGCATTAAAAAGAATCTGCCCGATGATATTGTATGCTATTATAACAGAGAAGTTAAAGGCAGAGAGTTTGATTTCTGTCTTTTAATCAAGGATATCGGTCTGCTGATCATTGAAGTTAAGGGTTGGAACAAGCATCATATTATCAAAGTTGGTTCTCCGGACGAAATAGAACTTGCAGATGGAAGTATATCAAAGTCGCCTAAAAAACAGGCAAGATCATATTCTTTCGGAATGAAAAACATTTTTAATGAGCTTTATTCTATCGATCCCTTGGTAATGAATATGGTGTGTTATCCGTTTCTTTCCGAAACCGATTACCGAAGATGTGGACTTGATATTGTATCAGAGCCTGAATTCACTTTGTTTAGTGAGGATGTGGCATCTGAAGCCAGTTTTACAAGAAAGATTCTGAGGGCATATCAGAATTCAAATATCATAAAATATGATAAGATGACAGGAAGAGTTTATGATACGATACGACATCATTTTGAACCATCATATATAATTCAGCCTCCTGCTCAGAATGTGCTGCCATATTCCTGCTTGTCTGTATATACCGATACCATTTCTACTAATGAACTGGATACCATTATCTGTTCCTACCGTTCCGGAACAAAACAAATAATATTTACTAATCAACCTGGTGCAATAGAAACAATGGCAAAGCATTTGTCTGAATATTTTACGAATAAGCATATTTTTATCGAAAACGGGAATCTTAGTATCAATACTGCTGATGAAAACAATACTGTTGTTAATTCTATCGAAAACCAATTATCTGTTTTTAATTTTGAAATATTTTGCTATACCAACACACAGGATATCTCGGCGTTTAAAGCTTATGATGGAAAGCTTAGCAGACAACAATATGATATTCTTCAAAAATTGTCTGATGAAACAGGGTTCAATATCAATCAATTTATGATAGAACATGCACCAATCGGACGGGATATACAGGTAAAAGCCGGTGCAGGAACGGGCAAGACATATTCTATGGTATCAAGGATAGCATTTCTTTGCAATCAGGCTTCGGGTTCAGGTATATTCGATCCTTCGTCAGATATTGCTATGCTGACATTTACAGCGGATGCTGCTTCAAATATGAAAGCAAGACTTAAACAATTATTTATCAACTACTTTGTTCTAACAAGTGATATTCATTATCTCGAAATGGTAACAAATATTGAAAAAATGCGTATTTCGACCATACATAGCTTTGCAAAGGATATTATTTCCTCTACTTCCGTAACTCTTGGGATCGGAACGGATTTTACTACTGTTTCAGGAAAATATGACAAGCAAAGAATATTTGACAGGCTGTTTACGGCTTATCTTGAAAAAACAAATGAGGATTCACCTGTTTTCTTTGAAGATCTGCCGATAAGAATAGAGGATCTCAGAAAGTATCTTCTTGAAATTGCCGGAAAGCTTTATGAAAAGGGCTGTGATATTAAAACAGTCGGCGCAGATGTGTGGGGAAATCCTCCTCTCGCCTTTCCATGGCTTAATGAAATATTAAGAAGTGTCGTTATCGAAACGGAAAAGGAATATGCTGCATTTTTGAAAAAAAATAATGCTGTGGCGCTGTCCGAATATATGATTCATCTGAGAAAGTGTATTGCGGATGATTCTTTCAATACAACATTGTTCCAATTCAGGTATGTTTTTATTGACGAATTTCAGGATACAGATGATGCCCAGATTGCAGCTTTTCTTGAAATGCAAAAGAAAATCGGATTTAGCTTTTTTATTGTCGGTGACCTCAAGCAGAGTATCTATCGTTTCAGAGGTGCGACAATGACCGCTTTTGAAAAAATGGGCTGCAATAATGACAGATGGCTATCTTATTCTCTGAATATCAACTATCGCAGCGATAAGCGCTTGTTAGAAAACTATGCAAATGTTTTCTTATCCATGGGTAAGAAAAAACTTCTGAAATATGATCCGCAGAAAGATGCTCTGACAGGTGTAAAAAAGAGCGGTATACCTGATGACAAGCTGATAGTTTGCTATCAGTATCATTCCTCTGACAGAACACAAAACGATCAATACTATAACAAGCTGTTTGAAGTGATACATGAACAGCAGCAACGTATCAGAAGTGAAATGCAGATAACAAATATGTCCGAAAAAGAAAGAACGATTGCTGTGCTTGCAAGAAAAAACCGTCAGGTCAATGAAATACTGCGGGAAGCAAAAAAAAGGAATATCGCAATAGAAAGCGATAATAACAGTGATCTGTACAGATTGGCACCAAGCATTGATCTGTGTAAACTGACATCAGCCCTGTGTCATCCATATAATCCGACTTATTTATTTGATCTTATACATTCAAGTAATGTTAATGTGATACTTGATGTTAATACCATACTTGGGAAAACAAAAGAAGAAAAGACAAACCTTCTTATAAAATGTCTGGATCAGTTTTACCAGGCAATATTGAAAAAATCGTGGGCAGAGCTTATAAGGGATATACAAAATGAACCTGTTCTGAAAACACTCAGAATTATTTATGAAGCATCGAAGCCATGGGTTTCATATTCATCTGATACATACAAGCAGGAATACTACCGTGCTAATTATGATCTGTTATTTGAGGAATTGTCTGAGATGAATAAGCGCAGTTATCTTACACTTGATTCGATCAATAATGCACTCCATATCAGTATCACGACAGGCACAGAAGCAAAATCAAGAGAATTGGCCATTGATACAGATGATATAAGATTGGTATGTCTTACTGTACATAAATCAAAAGGACTTGAATACGGTACAGTTATCCTTCCGAGAACTGATGACGCTATGGATAAGCCTCATCAGCAAGGTGTTGAGGTAACATTTATTGATGAAAAGATAGGATACTGTATTTCCTCGGGAACTGAACAATATTGCAATGAATACTACCCGTCAAAAACGGAACTTGTAGAAACCATGAGAGAAGAATCAAGAATTCTTTATGTTGCTATGACAAGAGCAATCAAAAATTTTATCTGGTTTGAAGATGTGGATAAGGAAGGAAAAAATTGGGGTAGTTTATTAAGGGAGATGTAAGAAATGGGAATAAAGATCTATACATATTCAAATCCGTATGATCTTTCACGGGAAATGTTCTGGAATGAAATATATAATTGTCCCCAGTTCTGCGTATCACAGACAATGGTTAATGGCTTCGAGTCCATCCTTGATCCCGAAGGTAAATACAAAACAATGACAACAATCCGTAATTTGCTTAATGCCCTCTATGAAAACTGGGAAGATATCAATACCCGTGTGCGTCAGATAATGGAGGTTGACAGCGCTATCCATCAGCTTTCTATTGACGAAAAGAATGTGAATATCAAAAGCTCACTTGAATATAATACAAAATCTCTTGCACAATGTATCAGGCTTTTCAGAGAATTAGGGATAAATGCAGAACTTATGATTGACTCCGGACTTAATCCTGTTCAGAAATATCTTGTAGACATATATAGGATCATCTCAAAAAGGAAACAATCTTCCTTTGATTTTTGCAGAGCAACAAATGAGGAGTTAATAGATACGGCTATTATCAATGCTTTAAAAAAGAAGAGAAATAACAAAGATAATCCTTATAACGAACTGAACAAAGAAACTGTTGTTATACATGGGATACATCAGTTCTCTCCTGCTATGCTTTGTGCTATAGAGGATATCTCAAAATATAAAAATGTAGTCCTGCTTTTTAATTATCAGGAACAGTACAGCCAGATATATCAAACGTGGATAAATATATATTCTCTGTTTGAAAGTAAGATCGTCATCAGCAAAGATCACGAATGGCGGCCTGTATCACTAATGGTGGATAGCTATCCATGCAATACGCTCGCCGATAGTATGGGCGCATTGTCAAATGGTACACCGGGAATCAAAACAGGAATTCTCAATAAACTTGAAGTAATCGAATTTGAGAACATTACAGAATTTGCCGGCTATTGTGCGCTGTTATTCGAGAATGCAAGAATAGCTAAAAGCCGTTCAGCGAAAAAAATACCTGATATATATTATATGACAGAACAGCTTTATTCTGCATCAGGAAAAGTTAATGATATTCTTAGAGCATATTTTCCGGAACAATTCGGAGAAAGACATTTTCTTGATTATCCGATCGGTCATTTTTTTGCATCTGTTGTGGAAATGTGGGATAACGATAACAAGAATGTTAAAGTAGAAGATATTTCTCTTATCAAGGATTGTCTCAGTTCCGGTATTATTAGCGAACGAAGACGCGGACAGCTGATGAATACATTTAATACAGTAGAATCCTATATTGAAAAGGAAACAACACTCGAAGGTATCATCAAAAGTTTGAAAAAACTCAGAAAATATGTTGACCCCAATGATCAGCAGAAACAAAGAATAGGTTATCTGGATTGTACGAAAGCTGACCTTGATGAATTAAGAAATGCCCTTAATGAACTGAACAAGATCATCATTGGCTTCTTTGAAGATTTCAACGATGGCGGTGAAAACTTTAATCGTTTCTATAAAAGGATACATGATTTTATTGTCAGGAAAACGCAAAATATGGATACGCTGGACGAGGAAATGAAGGAAGTTATTACTCGTCTGCTTGGCAGAATGGATCATATTGATCTGCCGGATACGGGAACATTCACATGTCTTAAACAAACAATGTCATACTATCTTTCGCAAGACGATAACCTTTCACATGGCGCAAATTGGATAGTCAGGGATTTTGAACAAATAGACGGCGATATTCTGAGGAGCGTAAATCAGAATGCTCAGACTACCTGCTATCATTTTTGTTGCCTGAGTGATAAAGATATTTGTGCGTCAAAAGATGAACGGCTGCCGTGGCCGCTGGACATTCCTTTTTTTGAAAACACTTATGAACCTCTTGACCGAAATTATCAGATATTTCTTAAATCAAAAATGGAATTCAGACATTTCAGGCGGTATGCACTTCTTTACGGACTCGAATTTAACAGGATCGGTTGTAAACTCAGCTATGTCAAGACAGAAAACCGTAAGGATAACGAACTATATCATTTGTTTAAAATGCTTGGTCTCAGGATTACTAAATATCATGGTGATAATAAAAACAGCTGCCGTCCGGATATGACATTTACTGATATACCGTCAGAAACAAGTACTGTATTTACAGAAACAGACAAACTCAGATATGCAATTTGTCCATATAGATTTGTGCTTGAAAGTCTTGTGCAGGAAAAAACATTATTCAGAGAAAGATATCTGAATATTCTGTATTTTAGGGTGCTTTTGCAAAACATGATCCAGATAGGACACGCAGGTGAAGCATTTAATAATCCCCGGTTGCAGAATATCATAAGTGATGAATATGATAATCTTGATGATAACTATCATATTTCAAACGAGTATGAAAAAACGCAGATCATTTCCGGCATATATCAGTTTCTGAGCGATATTAGTAAAAAAAATCAGAAAATGCCTCCTGTAAATTACAAATACCGGGCTTTACTTGACAGAAAAAATGATTTTTTATTCACTGATTTGAAAAAGTATGAGCCTTTATTGTCTGAAATTGATCCTGATGACGTGCTTATAAAGGATAAACAGTATCACGAAAGAAAAGGTGCGGACTGTAAATACTGTTCTTGTAAGGATATTTGTCTTGTCAGCACGGAGGAAATTGTCTCAAATCGAGGTGAATAATTTTGAAAGAAAAAATGTATGTCAGATGTTCTGTGGATTCTGATTATCCAGATGAACCGAGAAATTTTCTGCTTGGCAAGATAAAAGAAATAAATACTATTTCTGAAACTGCTATAGTGGAATTTTATGATATTCTCGGACTGAATCAGTATTATAATATGCCGGACAAAATAGAGATCAGACTTTCAAATATCAGGCATGCAAAAATCGAACGGGAAAGTACTGTTAAATATAATAAATATAAATATTATATTGCAGAAGCTGAACTTGATAAAGATGACGGATATTATTACTATTATTTAGTTGCTGATGATAAATCTGTGATAAAGGTATGTGAAACTGATATTATTGCCAGCTATAACTCAGCTGATGTGCTTCCTGTAAATCAGCTGATACAATATGAGTTTCAGAATCCTATGTGGTATTTCGGGAGAAAATCCGTTGTCAATACCTCAAGGACTATCGAGCAGGCTTTTTATGGTTTTAAAACTCTTTCAGGATGTAAAATATTCTTGAAACCGCATCAGTTAAAAACAGTAATGCGATGCCTGTCTGGAAAGAACTGTCGCTATATGATAGCTGATGAAGTCGGTCTGGGAAAGACGATTGAAGCGTTGTCTGTGCTTAAAGTATATTTTTCTGATAATAAGAATAAGAAGGCTCTGATTTGTGTTCCTGACGCTTTGACTGAACAATGGAAAACAGAAATGGCTTTTAAATTTAGATTATTTGAAGAAACAGATATAAACGGAAACACAATAGATATTTATCCGATAAGCCGTATTATGTCTGCAAAATCAAATTACGATTTTGTTATCATCGATGAGATCCATGCCATTCTTGGAGATATTATCCGCTACTCAAAAGCAATACAGCTCAGCCGCAATGCAGATAATGTCATTATGTTGAGTGCCACTCCTGTTCAAAGCAGAAACGAAGAGTACCATAAACTTCTTTCACTTATTCAGCCCGAAAAATATCAGAAACTCAGTGAAGAAGAATTCTTAGCTTTACTTGAAATGCAGAATAAAATAGTCAGAAAGATACATTCTGCTGTTGAATATCTTTCTGATTATAAAGAAATTATTGAAGAATCTGAAAATGAACACAATGATGACACTGAAGAAACATTTGAAGAACTTGTCGAAGTATTGGAAGATATTGCAGAAATAGTAAACGATAAAAGGATCAGAACTGATATTGATAATCTTGATCATGATGCCGATGATTTTTCTATTTCATTGCTTGAAAAAATAATTGCCTATATATGTGAGGCATACCAATTAGAAAAATGCGTTATCCGTAATAGAAGAAAACCCGAGGATACCAACAAAAGAGTATTTATCCCTCTTCCCTATGAAATGGACTGTGATTTCAATAATACTGAGTTCAGGATATATAATTTGCTTTCAGACTGGATATGCTCACTTGATTGTAATGAAACAGATTTCAATAATAAGATCATGCCGCTGATCTTTTCCTTTTTCAGTTCATCATTTGCTTTTGAAGCAATGCTGAATAAAACTGTCTTGCCTGACATTCCCGAGGATATAAAGGAACTTTCAAAAAAATGGATATCGGAAGATAAAAATGCACTGAATAGGATAAAAGAAATAATGCAGGATCCGTTTGATTCTTTCTCAAGAATGATCTCTGTATGCGATCATCTTGAGCAGGAAGCATTTGATAAAAAGGTTCTTGTTTTCACCCATTTCCCACAAACGCATGATCTGTATAAAAAATTATTTATTATGTATTTCGGGGAAAGCAGCTGTGCTTTTTTTCGTGAAGGAATGAGTGCTGATGAGCTTGAATTGAATACATACAGATTTCAGAATAATGACAACTGCCATATTATGCTTTCGGATGAAACCGGTGGAGAAGGCAGAAATTTTCAAATTGCTGATGAGATAATATGTATAGACTTGCCATGGAGTGCAAATATGCTCGAACAGCGTATAGGCAGACTTGACAGAATAGGTCGTGATAAAACAAAGCCGGTCAGGACAACTGTTATATATGCTGAGAATTCTGTTGAAAATGATCTGCTTAATATTTGGGACAAGGGACTAAGTATTTTTGAGCATTCACAGAGCGGACTTGAAATTATAATGAATGATATTGATAGAAAGATCCGGGCTGCACTTTCTGATGATTTCAAATTCGGACTTTCAGGTCTTTCCGATGAAATGGTAAATGAGATACACCGTGTTGAGAAGTTGGTTAAAGAGGAAAGACATTTTGATATTGCAGCTTATCAATTCCAGAGTATAAATAAACAGATCGAACGAATTGTTGAAAAATATAATAAGTCGGAAACAGAGCTTTTCCGTGATTCAATGATGTCATGGGCATCAATGGCGGGTTTTAAAGGCAGTAAGGTTTCAGATGATATCATTCGTTTTAATCTGAATTCTTTCTCTGTTCGTTCAGCATATAATACTATTCTTATTCCGCCGGATATGGAAAAGATGATAGGTGAAAGATTAAACACCATGCAGAATCGTATAAGAGTTATGAATGGAGATAATGAATTAAAAAACAACCCGAATGTTGTGCAAGGTACTTTTTCACGTTCTATTGCTCTGAAAAGTGACTATCTGCATTTCTTTGCTCCCGGTGATGAATTGTATGACAGCATTGTTAGCAATGCAATATCTGCCTATAAGGGAAGATGTTCTGCATTTGCTGTTCCGGCATCGTTTAATTGGGAAGGCTTTTTGTTTGACTGGTATATACGCCCGGATGAACTTCAGCTTTTGAATAACAATGTACCGCTTGTTAATCTTAATCCTTACCGTGGCTTCATTCCTTCGGATATTATCAGTGTTCCGATATGTATCAGCGGAGATGATGCATTAAGTGATAATACAATTATCCGGGAACTGGACAGGATACGCGAAATGCATTATACCGACATAAAGAGTATAATTGCAAATTACGGTAAGCGTTCAAAAGGCAATGATTTTTTAGGAATATGCCGAACTTATCTGACATCTAATCTTTCATGGTTCAGGGAGACGCATCCACAATCATTATGGGAAGCAAAAGTACGAAGCTGTTATAAAAAGGCAAGGGAAACAGCTCAGGAGAGTTTTTTAAAACGAATAAAAAGAGCTGCATTAAAAGAAACTCTGAATCGTGAATTGAGTACAGAAGCAGCTGCTGAATATTTTGGAGTATCGTGCAATATAAGTGAAAAGGAATCTGCTGCGAGGGCTATTTTTAATGCCATTGCAAAACCAAGACTGGTACTTGATTCGGTATGTTATGTAAGGATGATAAAAAATGACTGATCGTGAAATAATCGAAGCTGTACAAACATGGTTCAATAACAAATGCGTTTCATCAATTTCGCCTGAACAATATGATACTGATAATCCTAAAATATCTATTGTCAGGCGAATGATAAATTCCTGGAAAATATTTTGTGACGATAAATGTACCGGAATGGATTTTGAATGTGCACTGAGAAACTATTTACTGTCATTTGGGACGGATATAATAATACCCGGTTATGTTCCTGAAAACAATAACAAATTCGGGTTATTATCTGAACAGGATTCTGGAAGAGTATTTATCAATTACGATTTCCCTGATTATATCAACAAAGAATTTGCTGATTCTGTTTTCAGGATGGAAAAGGGAGAGCATAATATCAGAAATGAATTTTCTCCTGTTCATCCGTATATTTATCATCTTACCAATAAACGGTTTTCTTCATTTAAATCGATTGAACAACAGTTGGCTGTAATGGGTGCATTGAGAGTTCCTGACGGATATACAGCTTTGATAGCTATGGCAACCGGCGGAGGAAAAAGTTTGATATCATTTTCTGTTGCCTATCAGAAGCAGGAAGGACTGACACTTATAATTGTTCCGACAATTTCTTTGATGCTTGACCAATACAGAAATGCAATGAGTATCATAGCGCCGGAAAATAAAAAAGAAATAATGTATTATCATACAGGGTGTGACGTTGCTGAGGTGTCAAGGGCAATTTCCGACAGAGAGGTCAGGATGCTGTTTATTTCACCTGAATCTGTTATAAAAAACAAGGTACTGTATAATAGCCTTATCAAAGCAAATAATGAAGGTTATTTGAATAATCTTATCATAGATGAAGCACATATAATTATCGACTGGGGCTCATCCTTCAGAACTGATTTCCAGTGTCTCGATTCATTCAGAAATGAACTGATACATAATAACCAACTGATCCGTACTTTCTTGCTTTCCGCTACATTCAGCAAGAAAACAACAGAGGATCTGAAACTGTTTTATTCGGAAAATAACCGATGGATCGAAATAAGATTGGATGAGCTCAGAAAAGAACCCCGTTTTGATATTATAAAATGTCGGTCATATACAGAAAAGCACAGGCGTATCAGAGAATTGGTATGCAAGCTGCCGCACCCTATGATAGTTTATGTCAACACACCGGATGATGCGGAAAAGCTTCAAAAGGAATTATCTGAGTACGGTTTTGTGAATACAAGAATATTTACCGGAAAAACAGTTTCTTCAAAAAGAGAGAGCATTATTGAAGAATGGACTGATGATAAATTTGATCTTATGATCGCAACTTGTGCTTTTGGGATAGGTGTTGATAAAAAGGATGTCAGAACGGTACTTCACACCTATATACCTTCCAGTCCCGATCAGTATTATCAGGAATGTGGAAGAGGAGGACGTGATGGTTTTCCAAGTCTGAGTGTTATGCTTTATACGGAAGATGACATTAATGCATCAAAATCACTCATACAAAAGGTTCTGACTGTTGAAAAACTTTGCGGACGCTGGTTCAGTATGATAAACAGTAATAAAGCAAATATCCGTCTTGGCAGGATAACGCTTGATACTTCTGTAAAACCGGATTACAGAGAATCTGCTTCTTTTTATACCGGGATCAATAATGCAGATGTTACATGGAATGTTTATGTGATATTGCTTTTAAGACGAGCCAGGCTGATCAATATAGAACATGTTGATTATGATAACGGAAACTATATTTTTACCGTAAGTATTTCTGACGGAGAAACTGATGGAATAAGCAATCAGGCAATAATGTATAACGATCAGATCTCCCTTTCTTTATTTTCCAAAGTCAGAGATGAAGAATTCAGGCGTATCAGTAAAGGAATCAATGAAATGATAATGATGCTGAAACGCATCGGCAAAGAATGCTGGTCATCTATGTTTAACGAATCATATATACTGACGGAAGAATACTGTGCGGGCTGTAATTATCATAACAAGCCTGTTATTGGTAATACAAGCTCTTTTAAATTGAAAAAAACTGTACCATTTCCTGTCAGCAATGCAAGTGAGAAAGTAAACAGGTTAATGGGAAATATGAAGGAAATGCTTATCATAAACGAAAATGATAACAAATTACTGATCAATCAACTCGCATCTGCCGGTGCAGACATGATCGTTCTTCCGGAGAATACAGAATTGAATGTTGAGGATCTGAGCTCATGCAGTATAGGTATGATGATTATAGGATTTAAAGAATTCTTTGAATTATGCAGGCGTAATAACAGTTTTTACCTTTCAGGCAGTATTGTGTTTGAAGTTGGAAAAAATGAATCTCTTGCCGAAAAGCTTCTGAGTGTCAGAGCAGGTAAAAACTACAAAGGTATATATATTGTAAACAACAATTTTTATGTTTCAGGAAATAAAAAGAATATATCAGAATTGATAAACGGTCCCTGCATCCGTGATTATCTGATTGAAAAGGAGTTGGGATGATGTTTCAAAATTATATAAAAACCGAACCGATCCCTGAAAGAATACTTTCTCTTTGTCAGGCTGTTGCTGACAAGGGATCTATAAGCGTAAAGGACCTTGAAAGAATACTTGTACCTGAAGTTCTGAATACAGCAAAAACTTCATATTTCAGACCCGTTTTTGACGCAGCATCTGAACTCGGGCTGATAGGCACTAATGAAAATGAGCAGGTAATTTTTATTGGAAATAAAACCGATATATCTGATCTGAAGTCATTCCGGCTATACTGTAATTCATGCATTTTTAATGACAGGGATACAGATTTCTATAAGATCATTTCTTGTTTTTTATCTGCGAATGACGAGTGGATCAAATACGGAAGGATCACAAAATCACAGGATATTGTCCGGATCATAAATCAGGAAACCGGAATACCTTCATTAACACTCCAGAAGGATGTGCTTCTTGGAATAAGGTTCTGGATAAGCTTCCTTGGATTTGGGTTGTATCAGGAGAATACAGGTATCTTTTTTCCTAATATGTATACTGCTTTGAAGGATTTTATTGTGCTTGGCAATATAGAAGAAAAAGAGTACGCTATTGATGAATTCCTGGATCAGCTTTACCCGGGAGTTAATGTATCTTTGACAGGAGCAAGGGAAACTATGAGATTTAATTATGCAATGTCGAATGCCCTGAGATTATTGCATGATAACAAAGAAATACATCTCCAAAGACATTCAGATAGTGCAAGGGTATGGCACTTGTTCCCTAATCCGGAACATGAGTATATAGATGAGATAACCCATATTATTGTAGAAAAGGCGGTGGAATAATGAAAACTGACATTGTGAAAAAACGAATCGGACAGGTTCTGAGAATAGATTCCATTGACAGTACCGAGAGTGATTTCCTTGCAACTCATGTTCCATTTCATAATATTGCCGTTTTATCACACCGCGGCGGTAATTTTGAAGAAGCCAGAAAAACAGAGGATGAAATATACAGGGAAATATTTGAGACTGAAAACAGTCTGGATGAGCATCAGCTTATTATTGTCGAGGGTTCAAGCGGTGCTGGAAAATCTCATTTTATTCGTTGGATACAAGCCCGCCTTAAGGTCAACTATGAACAGAATGATGTAATTCTGCTTATCCGCAGAAGTGACAATACACTTAAAGGTACTATAAGACAATTGCTTGAAATTGACGAGGTAAAACAGATTGCCAACAAAGATGCCTATGAAAGATTAGTAAGAGCTAACCAGACAATAACAGAGGATAAATTCAAATCAACTATTTATCATCAATTTATAATCGAACTGGAAAATGATACCAGTGAAACGCTTAGCCGTATAAAGCTGAAAAAACTGGTTGCGCTTTTTAATAACTCTGTATTTCAGGACAAGATGATGGAACCCGGCGGTCCTGTAGACAGAATATGCAATAAAATAAAAAACTCCGGAACAAATGCGGATGCGGACCTGATCGCTCAGTTCAAACCGGAAGATCTGACTCTTGATATAGATTTTATAGAACGCCTTGATGATGCAGATAAAAAAGCAAGAGATTTTGCAAACAGTCTGCTTGAAGGAGATAATGAGGAATATATAAAAATGATAACTGATTATCTCAATTCATTTGTTGAATCGGTAATACAGACAAGCGCAGGCATAGAGCCCGGAGATTTTCAGCAAATATTCAAGGAAATAAGACAGGAGCTGCACCGTCAGGGTAAAAACCTTATTCTTTTGGTCGAGGATATTACTTCTTTTACCGGAATCAATCAGGAATTACTGAATGCGCTTGTTACCGGTCATACAGGTAAAAATGCTGTTGATAAAATGTGTCGTCTTATTTCTGTTATTGGTACAACAAGTGAATACTACCGCCAGTTCAGGGATAATTATCGGGATCGTATCACAAAGCAGATCACTATCCACGAGGGTGCATTAGGTGAGCAGCAAGCAGATGTCATACAATTCGCAGCCAAATATCTTAATGCTTTATCTCTTGAAGAAAGCGAACTGAATGAGTGGGCAAAAAATGGAGCTCATGCTGAAGAACTCCCTGTCAGTGACGATACAGATCATAAGCATTGGGATCATTACGCATATTCAGATACAAAAAAGATCTGCCTTTATCCTTTTACAAAAGCAGCTATTGTTAATCTATACGAAGCAATGCCTGACCAGAAAACTCCAAGATATATACTTCGTGATATAATTGAACCAGCTGTCAGAGAAGCAATAACCGATATCAAGGCATTTCCAAGTTTCTGCATAGGCAGCGAATGGCACTCCTCAATATCCGAATCGGTTGAGAACAGAATAGGAAGCCTTACCTCCTCTTTTGATATACCAGGAGAGGAGAAAACATTTTATCGTAAACGATTGATCGCATTTATTAAATTCTGGACAAACAAAACGCTTGATCTGACATCGGATGGTTATATTTCGGGAGTCAAGAAAGAATTGTTCAGTGATCTTATTTTTGATGATTTTGTTGATAAACTCAAAGAGACATCCGTTATTACAAAAGCTGTTAATAAAATCGAAGGACCTGTAACGGAAATACCCATGTCAAAACAGGATAGAAGCCCTGTTGCGAAACCTGTTCCGGTTATCTCACATTCTGTTCAGAATGATGTAAAAAAAGCTCCTGATGTTGATCCGAAAAAACAGGAACAATACGAAAAATTCAAAAGGAATGTTATATCATGGCATCGTGACGGTAAAGCGCTAATAAGTTCACTTCAGGTTCGTGAAGAGATCAGCAAATTCATCTATAATTCTATTAATTGGCAGCAGGAGGGTGTTCCTCTTGACTCGGAAAAACGATTTGAAGCATCTGTCGGAAGTCGGATCATCGGTTTCAGAAGACAGGACCAGGCAGAGGACAAAAGCATTGTTATTCTTGAAGATACAGAAGAAACATATCAATTATTGCTCTGTTTTGGTAAATGGGTATATTTAGGAAATAAAACCTGGAGTTTTCCTGATGCTGCATCTTCAATATACTTTGCAACATCATGGCTGATCAGAAATAAAAATAGATTTATCAAAGCTGTAAATAACACTGCTGAGGGAGATCAGATTCCTGTTTATGTTAGAGCTGCTTTGATAGAACAGATCTTCAAGAGGATAATTAACGGTACTATTGGTATAAAAGATCCTAAAAAAATAAGAGAATCATTTTTACTTATGCAGGATGATAAGAAGAATGATTCTGCTGCGTTTAAACACGGTCACAGCAAATCATGGTATGATCTCCAAAGCTTTATTTTCAATCATTCAAAATGTTCAGATTCACATGATGCTTCGGTTAGATATTTCAATCTAATCCAGGGTGTCCAGCTCAGATCAGAAAACTATGTTTTGAATTACAGCTCCTTTATGAGTGCATTTAAACAGATCCGTTTGTCAGGATATATTATTAATTCTGATGAAACAGGAGATATTAAAAAAGAAGTTAAAGAAAAAAAGGAGATCATTGAATTAACGCTGAAAACGCTTGAAAAGATAAGAAAAGTTGTTGAGGATGAATCTGCTCTCGCACTGAGAACAGCAGAAGAAATAATCGGTTACTTTGATGGTCTTGATACAGAAGATGAAATAGAAGAAAGTGACATCAGGTCATTATTAAACGATATCCGAAGCTTTTATCAGAAGTGTTTTTCAACCGGTGTAAACATTCCTGGTATCAATGAGATCAACGAAAACATAAAAAAACTACTGGCTAACGCCGGAACTATAGCTGCTGCTATAAATGTAATGAAAGAGGATTATTCATCCGAGGATGATTTATCGGTTCTGATGGTCTTTTCATCAAATCCGACAGGATGTGTGCTGAGTTTTCTTGATTTACTGAAACAAACAGATTCTGATACGGATAGGGTTTATCGGGCAATGACTGCAGAAAAAAACAACCTGGTAAAACAGGGGAGTTGGAAGGACGATACGGATCCGAGATTTGAAGAAGAAGCTGAAGCTTTCTGCAATTTATACGCTTCTTTTTCGGAGGTGAAATAATATGCTTCGCAATAAGATACAATCAGCAGTCGGATTAATGCAGGATGTTTCTGATAATAAAGCCAAAAAACGTGAACATGAGGCTGTTGCAAAAAGAAACAACTTATTCTTTGATGGATTGAAATCCTTATCACTGATGGTCGATTCCTACATATCCGCACATACTGTATTTTCTTTTTCTCTTGAAAATGAGCAATACAAACTGATGAAAGAATTAATGGATTACGCTAATCAGTCTATCTGCAATAAAAGGGCTATAGAACCGGAATCATTCAGCAAAAAGGTAAATGAGTTAAATAAATTGGTAGAAAACGAATGGAAGTGTTTTTTTAACAGTAAATATGAAGGTCTGATAAGTGGCCTTGCAATTATGATGACTGTTCATTCCGATCAGAGACAAATACAGTCGCTTTTGAATTCTATTAAAAAATGCAATGAGTGGCCTTTAAAAAAAGATGCTGTAAATAATTTTACTAACAATGAGGAAAGGGCTGTTAAACTGCTTGAAGGTATGGAATTTGATGCAAATATAAGAGCGTTTCTTGAAAAAGTAGCAAATTCTTCAGCAACATTCAGCGATATTACTCCTGAGATCTATCAATGGATTTTCAAAGAAAATATTGCTGATAAAATCAAATTATCAATAAATAATGATAATCTGTAATTCAAAAGCTACAGAATAATGGTCAGGTACGATTTTTCGAATCACACCTGACTATTTCTGTTTTTATCACAATTACGTTTCTTGTTATCCTTTCTCCATTAGTAGTAAAGCCGCAGTATGAAACATTATGCCCCATTTCAGCGAATAAAAACGAATATCAAAACCTATTGTTAGATTGTACTTCTTTATTATTATCATGCAATCACTCTGAAAAACCCGACACCACTGTCAGGCATAAACTGACAGCCGTGTCGGGTTAGTTATTTTGTAAAGGAGTATGTTCTGATATGCTGACGG
>ONTX01000036.1 GCA_900320825.1 uncultured Lachnospiraceae bacterium
ACAACAGAAGAAACTGCTGAAGAAGTAAAGGCTGAAGATGCATCCGAAGAATCATCATCTGAAACAACAGAGGATGAGACTTCCGATAATGCTGATGAGTCTGAAGAAAAAGAAGAAACAGACGAGACGGCCGAAGAAAAGTCCGATGAAAAGATAAAAGTCATCACTCATGATGAAGAGAAGAAATATAAAGTAAACAGAAATAATCTCAAAGCCCAGACAGAGAGCGAACGGATCAGACGTGAAGCCAGACGTAAGAGGAGGATACGCCAACAGGTTCTTGCGTATTCATTCCTTGTTTTATTTGTACTTGTTGTAGGTTTGGGAATATTCCTTGGCGTCAGGAAGATAGTTCATATTTCAAGCGAGAAAAAAGCCGCTGCCGAGGCTGAGGCACTTCTGGAACAGCAGCGTATTGAGGAAGAGGAAGCTGCCGCTCAGGAGGAGGCTCTTGTTAGCGAGGCACCTGTTTACACTGTGGAAGATCTCGGTGCAACACCTCAGGAACAGCTTGATGAGACCATTCATCTTACCATTGACTCAATGACTCTTGAAGAGAAGGTTCAGGGTATCATGTTCGTTACTCCCGAATCTCTTACAGGTGTCGACAGAGTTTTGGTGGCAGGAGACGGAACGGCCAAGGCTCTTGAAGAGTTCTGCCCCGGCGGTATCATCTATTCCGCTAAAAATGTAAACAGTTCAGAACAGTTTATACAGATGCTTGAGAAAACTCCTTCTCTTGCAAAATATCCCATTTTTTACTGTACTTCCGAGACGGGGCTTAATGAGTCCGGTCTGGTGGGTTGCGGTCAGATCACGGGGGCTATGGCACCAAGGGACGCTGCCGCTACCGGAAGTGTTGAATCCATAGTGTCAGTCGGTACCGCCATAGGAACCGGACTTAGCAGTGCAGGTATTGATGTAGATTTTGCACCTGTCTGCGATCTTGATGTTCTGCCCGGCGGAACCCAGAGCAATACCACATATGGAAATGATGCATCGGTCATCACTCCTTATGTTACGGGAATGGCTGACGGCCTTTCTGAGGGCGGAGTCATTGCTGCATACAGATATTTCCCTTCTCTTGCTGCTTCTTCCCAGAATCCTGCAGCAGGAAGAGCAACATGCGACAGATCTTTGGATGATTTCAGAAGTCAGGAATTCCAGGTTTGGCTTTCTGCGATAAATGCCGGAGCCGGAATGATCCAGATGAGCAATGTCATCTATCCTTCCATCGATTCCGATATGCTTCCCTCATCTCTTTCCGAGAAGACAGTTACCGGCGTATTAAGAGACGAACTTAAGTATGACGGAGTTATAATAAGCGGACCTTTAAATGATGCGGCAATCACAGCATATTATACTTCCGGTGACAGTGCGGTCATGGCCCTTAAGGCAGGATGTGATGTTATATGTTGTCCTTCGGATCCCAAAGCCGCTGCAGATGGCATAGTACAGGCTGTAGGAAGCGGAGTTGTTTCCGAGGAAAGGATCAATGATGCTCTTATAAGACTTTACAGAATAAGATATGCCGATAAGTACGATGAGTTAAAGAGTCAGTATGAAGCCAAGGCTTCGCTTATGGGCGTTGATCTTTCAGGAGTTACTTACTGATAAGGCATAAAAAAAGCCCGCAATATGCGGGCGTGAGAAAAGCGACAGACGGGGCTCGAACCCGCGGTCTCCACCTTGGCAAGGTGGCGCTTTACCAACTAAGCTACTGTCGCATTGTCGTTTGCACGACAAAAGTTAATATACTAAAAAGATAGTCCTTTGTCAACACTATTTTTAAAAATTTTATGCGATAGTGTTTTCGTCTTTTTTAGTATTGTTTACACCTAAAAGATCTGCGGTTTTAGGAGAAAGCTTTTCCGAAACGATCTTCCAGATCATGATGGAAATGATCGCACAGCATGTACCTGTGACGATTCCGCAGATAACGTCGGTAGGATAGTGAACACCGACATAGAGCCTTGAAAAAGCGATAAGAAAAGCTACGATGATGGAAGGAATGCCAAGCTTCTTCGGACCTTTCTTAAGATAGACCACAGCGGCAGCAAATGATGCGCCTGAGTGTCCCGAAGGGAACGAAGGATCATGCTGTTTTTCAATCAGGAGCTTAAGACCGTCGACAACTTCGTAAGGACGGATCCTTGCAACCGAAGGCTTGATCATCACGTTGTTGATAAGAACCGAGAGCATAAGAGCAATTCCGGCCATTATGCCAAGAGGGCGTGTCTTCTTGAAAAAGAGAAGGATAAATGCGGTGATTATCCAGAAGATACCTTTATCTCCCAGACGTGTAATGAATGTCATGACAGGAGTCAGGAAGTCACTTCTTATATTCTCCTGAATCCAGATGAGGAACGCTCCGTCCCAGGTCATGGTTAATAATGAATCCATAGTGATACTTATTCCTTTCGCGTACTTAATTTTTAAAATGCACTAAATATATTAACACATAAAAATGCGCTATGAAAGTAAAGCTTTCAGGCAATAAATAAATCCACGTAAAAAGGGCAGACGAAAGGCAGATATGTACAACAATGTTCAGGTGATCATTCCGTCACTTAATCCGGACGAAAAACTTATGAAGACGGCTGCCGGAATGATAGAAAAAGGTTTTACTGACGTTATCTTAGTGGATGACGGTTCTAATGAGACCTGCCACAAAGAATTTGAAAAGATAAAAGAAAAGTACCCGGACAATATCACTGTTCTTGTGCACGAGGTAAACAAAGGAAAAGGCCGTGCCATGAAGACGGCATTTGAATATGTCCTTAAGGAGAGAAAGGATTCTCTCGGCGTAGTAACCGTTGACGGTGACGGACAGCACACTCCCGATGATGCGGCGGGGTGTATCGATAAGATGACAGAAGGAAAATGTTTTGTCATCGGGTGCAGGGATTTTTCGCTTCCTCAGGTTCCTTTAAGGAGCAGGCTGGGTAATGTAATTACCAGAAATGTTTTTAAATACGTGTGCGGGATAAAGGTTTCCGATACACAGACAGGTCTTCGTGCGGTTCCTTATGATCTTCTCGAATACATGATCGGTGTTGACGGAGACAGGTATGAGTATGAGACCAATCAGCTTCTGCGTGTCGGATCCGACAAGATTCCTTATGCCGAAGTATCCATAGAGACGGTTTATATCGATGACAATCAGACATCCCATTTTCACCCCTTCAGGGATTCTGCCAGAATATACGGTGTGATCCTTAAGTTTGCGGCGAGTTCCGTTATTTCGTGTATAATAGATCTTGTCGCTTTTAGAGTGATTCTCGCATTTGTTCCCAAACTTCTCGATGCTGCTCTGAGGTCTACGATAGCCGGAACGCTTGCCAGGATAATCTCGGCAGTATGTAATTTTGTGATCAATAAAAAAGCGGTATTCGGGCATGATGGTGATACAGGAAGCAGTGCTCTGAAATATGCTGTCCTTGCAGTCTGTCAGCTGTGTGCATCCCTGGCACTTGTTGCATTGTTTACGACGATCTTCCGTGCTGAAAGCGACTGGCTCAAGACACTGATAAAAGCGGTTGTCGATACGGTACTGTTTTTCATAAGTTTTAAGTTCCAGAGAAACTGGGTATTTAAGAAAAAAAATCAGGGCTGAAAACCCGGTGATATACATAAGAAAGGTAATATGAAATGTCTTCACGCAGTGGAAAAATGAGTGGCTCCGGAACAGGAGTCGTAAAGATCGTTCTGAAAGTATTCTTAAGAACGCTGGCGGTAATAGGAGTTACGGTTTTACTTGTCCTGATCCTTTTGCTGGGAACCTGTTTCCTTGCTCTTCACGGACCCAGTCCCGCATTCAAAAGCCAGTTTGCGATGTTTGCCTATGAGACATCCGCTCTGAAATGGCTGCCCAGGCTGTTTCTGGGAGATGAACAGTTCGAGCAGATAATTGCCGAAAACCTTATGCCCGAAGCAGAGGACGGAACGGCATCCAATACGGATCTTATCCAGATAAGTGAAACTCCCGATGAAAATGATGATACTCTTCCCCTGACCATTGAAGAGATAAACGGCGGAACCTATCACGGATACATGATGATAATCCAGGATCCTTCAACGGTATTTGTCGGAACCGTTGAGCAGTTCAGGGAAAGCGACGGAGATGTCGTCAAGAAATTTTGTACCAGATATGATGCCATCGCAGGTGTAAACGGCGGTGAGTTCATAGATATGGGTTCATACAGCTATACCGCATGTCCTGTGGGAGGTGTTATCACCGAGGGAAAACCTGTTTATGAAAACAATGATGCAGGCAAGTGGAATCTCGTATGCATCACCAACGAGAATAAACTTATACTTTTAAAGGGTTATTCCGTAAAACAGGCACTTGATCTTGGCGTCAGAGATGCAGTTCACGTAAAGCATGAGACAGGACCTTTCCTGATCATTGACGGTGAACCTCTTGAAGTTCCCAGCGTTGACGTTTACGGAGGCGGAAAGAATCCCCGTACGGCAATAGGACAGCGTGCTGACGGTGCGATCCTTATGTGTGCCATCGACGGACGTCAGGCATCGAGCCTTGGTGCCACATTCAAGGAAATGATCGATATAATGCAGGATTACGGTGCAGTCAATGCAGCATGTCTTGACGGCGGAACATCCACACAGATGGAATATAAAGGGATCACGGTAAATAATCCCTACTCCCCTACAGGACCCAGAAGATGTCCTACGGCTTTTCTGGTAAGGAGTACGCCGGATAACACATCCTATGATGCACTTGAACTTATGAATGGGAATTGATGAATAAATCCGCAATGCGGATATGAACAGAGGAATTAATGATGTCTAAACGTAGTTCTAAAAAGAAAAGCTTTTTCGGAATAGGTCTTCTGATCTACTTTTTGATCGGATGTATCGGGATCGTATTTTTTCTGCGCTGGTTCAAAGGCTATCTGATAGCCTATGAAAGTGCACTTCCTTCAAACGGTGTTGCCGAGGTTGTGGAGGCTTTCAAAACAGGTACCATCGAGACTGTAATGAGTGCGGACAATCTTGCGACCGATTCAACTTATTACAATATTTTTGATTATGAAGCTCACATAAGGGATATGATCCGCGGCAAGGAGATAACCATTAAGGAGTCATCCGCATCCTCCGCCGAGGTTCCCCGCTATGTCATCAGTGCGGGAGGAGAGCCTGTTACCGATGTTACCCTTAAGGTTGTGGGTCAGAATGATTATGATATGGATATATGGGGATGCGATAAATTCTATCCCGATGAATACTGTATGTCGAATGATGTTTATACGATTACAGTACCTTCCGATTTTGTCGTTAATGTATCAGGCAGAACACTTACCTCTGAGAATGTGATGAAGGATGAGTCCGGCAATCCCGTTGTAAGCGGTATTGATCTTATTGCCAATGTTAAGGATTATATGAGCTCTGTTCCCACGTTCACAACATATCAGGTTACCGGCCTTTGGAACGATCCCGTTGT
>ONTX01000058.1 GCA_900320825.1 uncultured Lachnospiraceae bacterium
CCGTAATATATGTTTATGACCATATCTGCTCCTTTCGTAAAGTCGCGATCTTCGTCATTTATTCTTCATTTATCGCAAAATAATATACCCCGGGGAGAAAACCGGATCTTTCAAGACTGTACAGCACCTTTATAAGCCTGTCATCTATCCTGTGATAAATACTGCCGATACTGTTCTGCCAGGGAAGGTTTTCAACATATTCTCTCTCAATTCCCGTAAGTGACGTGACCATTGCGATCCATTCATTTCCGGATCTGGTCTTAAGCCTTCCGAAATCAAGACTTACATAATCGGGACCGCCGGTTGAATTGTCCTTCATGAACTGCTCGACCTTACCTATCTCCGTCCCCGCAAGCACATTAAAGATATCGTGGGATACATTAAGTATCATCTTTTTGTACTTTACTTCCTTCTTTTCGGAATCATCAGAAACAACCTTCACAAAAGACTGCTTACCAAACGCACCCACGGTTTTAACATATGTTGAATTATCCTTGCCCTGCCCCGATAAAGGATCTCTCAAAAGGATATTTTCGTTGGAAATCTGGTATTCCCAGATGGTTCTGCCTATCTTTTCCATGGAAAAGGGGAAATCGAGGGCTGACTGGATCTCGCTGAATGAATATCCCTGCTCAAAAAGATGGATTATGCCATCCTTTCCGGCAAAGCTGTTTTTCATCCTGTCGAGTGCTTTATCAAATTCCTTTTCTGCGGACACTTAAGTCTCTCCTTAGTTAAAATCCTACGCACTCTAATATACCATATTGAAGGATTATCAACAAATAAAGCGCTTTTTAAAACATCTCCAATAGTTATGGCAACTGTGGAGCTTTCACATTGATTACACACGATATGTTTTGAGGCTGCCTGCAACGTTATCTATCGTTCAAATCAGTCTATTGTGTATTCCCTGCACTTTTCTTCTAACAATGCGAAATCATTACATCTTTTTGCAAGAGGTGTACTGTCTCCATTCTTTATCTTGTGATTGTATAACAATCTCGCATTCTTCCAGATGCGCTCTCGAATCATTTTAATAAATCTGTATTCTGCTCTAAGAAGATCCCTGTATTTGTGGTTTCTCTCTTTCGAAAAATCCACTTGTATACATACCGATATTGGAACAGGAATCATATTGTTGAGGTTTATGACGGCATAATTTTTTACTTTGATGAAATCAAGCCCTTCTTCCATATATTTATGCTTCTTCTTAGCGGATGATAAAGGTGCAAAATAATCCAAATCATTTATATGAAAAACAACTCCGATATATTTTCTCTCATTATTCTGTCCCGATTGCTTATTTTCATACAGGTGCGGTGCATACGGCGACAGATAATCTATGTATTTAGGATCTATTTCATAAAACAGGATTTCATCCTTCTTATCCATTCCACACACCTCCGTAAAAAAAATCAAGGGCAAGTACAAGACTTGCCCCTGTTAAACTCGCACTTATGAGCGGCGAAACACTCACTTATAAATTTCTTGTCAAGAGTCAAGAGAAACTCACTTATAACTCTCTCACTTAGGGGCTGAGATACACCCTCTGTTACCACACTCATCATAAGTGATGAATTTATACATGTCAAGTATACATAGAGACTTCAGATAACAGAGTCAGAATATTATGCTTTGATATATCGTCATGCCATTCTGCTACGGCTAACGAAAAAAGATCTTTCTTGTTGCAATCCTTATCTCATCCCCTCGTTCCAGTTTCTTTTGTTCATAGGGTTTTAGCTTCAAACCGTTTTTAAAGGTTCCGTTGGTTGAATTAAGATCCTCAAGATAATAATCCCCATCCTTTAGAAATACTTTTGCGTGCATTCGGCTGACTCCGGTCTCATCTATCACCAGATCGGCTTCCGCTTCTTTTTTTCCAATGATACATGGCTCTTCATCCAAGGCATACAAAAGTGCTCCCGTTTCACTTTCCAGCCTGACTTTACTGTTTTCCTCCGCAACATCCACAAAAACTGTCCCTTCGGACAGGTCCTCGGTTTCCCTATCACTATAGAGCAACTCTTCCGCCACAGCTTCCATACCGGAATAATCATCCCCGTATCCATATTCGTCTCTTAAAATTGAGTCTCTTTCTCGGGCTCTTTTTATAAAAGAGAACAATCCCACACTTCTACCCACCGTCTGCTGACGTTTCTTTTTATCACTATCTTTCGCACGGGGTTTTAGTTGAAGAGGCCTTTCCCCTATCCCTTTGAATCCATTACCTATCTTTTCTGCATTTTTGTAGACATCATCCATGACACGTGCATCCGATTCCGCAGATTTTGGTTCATCCGGCTCATTTCTATCCTGCATCACCTCATCATCTTTACATAAATCTTCCTTATTATCCGGATTGTACTTTATACCTTCAACATCCATATATACCTTTTCCTGCAAATATATGTCACCGGATGCTTTATATTGCTCCGCTACACTGTAAACCAGCTTCACAAGCTCATCATCGGAATAATCCACATGTTCCAACATAAAATCGATCATTTCAGACATTCCGTTATCCTCGTCAAGATACGGAACATATAAAAACGCAAATTGCCCGCTGGTAAGGTCCCTGTAAACATTTGAAGGATTCCAAATGATATTGGAAGAATCCAGCAAAAACCTTACAGCTTCATTCTTTACCTTTTTCATCGCCGAAAAGAAATCCCTTACCCAGTTCCTGTCCAATGGCTTTTTTGCATAGAGTGTACTGATGTTCTGCTTTGATGTAATGTCATAATACATATAAGCATCCGTATCAATATATCTAATCTCAAAGGAAAGAAATCCCGATATCCCTCCCCTCTTCATAATGCAGTACTGATACTTTCTTTCATCGGGAAGACTGAGTTCCCTGATCCTGACATAATTATTCTTTAGTCCCTTTATATATTCACTTACGATCATTATGTTTCCCCTTTATTCATCGGAAAGATCACTTAATTTCTCATTTAACCCGAGCAGTTTCCTATAGTTTCTTATAATTGAGAGTTCTGAATACACTCGTCTGCTTTTTTGTGTTACAGCTACTGATTCGGCTCTGTCAGTCCACGGGTAATGCCATCCCGGAGAAAAACCGCTTCTCCCGTTCACAGTGCACGTAAGAATCCCCTTCGAATCAGATGAACTTATTTCCCCGAAATTCCAAGCAATGTATTTATCCTTGTATCTTGTTTGCAATTCCGAAACAACATACGAGACTCTCTCATCAGCATTCAGTTCCTGCATATGTGAACTGCGTACCAAAACTCCACATGTATCGTTTTCCTGCAGCAAACGGTTGTATCTGAAAAACCATATCTGCATAACAAGAAGGATGATAGCGAGTGCTATCGGCAATATAAGAACAGCTTCCACCGTAAAATACCCGCTATTGTTCATATTTACGTTCTTCATATACAAATTCCTCCCATTTTTATTTATGACAAGAGCATTAAGATCAAATAAGAGATCGTAACAAAGGGAACAAAAGGAAGACTTGTGTTTTTTCGGATTTTTCCTGCCGCAAGCAGCACAGTGCCGGGAAGAGCCATAAGAATACACGCCATACAGATGAGTATCATTGAAAAAAGTAAATTTTCAGTCATGCCTGCCATCATAATGACCATCCCATCGCCACGTCCGATCTTATCCGAAGCATATGACAAAATAACCAGAGCCAATCCCGGAAGGGCCCCAAACAGAGCTTCAGCAACGCTGTGTAACCGTTCCGTCAAAGGCCCCGCTCCCAGAACCATCAACACGATTCTTATCCCCGCAATCAGAAAGCCCCATATGATAAGTCCTGTTGGCAATTTTTTACATTTAATGTCCCATGCGGACAAACCCGCAAAAACAAGGATCATCATTACCGGAAAAAGAATCATTTTCCACACCTCGAACAAGGTTTGTGTGAATCCTCGACTTCGGATAGGGGCACAGCGGTATATGATCTTGTCAGAGTGTAACAATCATCCGAATAGTGATACCTGTCTCCCCAGGCTCCCACGAAAACAGTGTCCGGTGCTTCACCCCTGGCACATACCTCGCAGGGGTGATATTTATTTCCTCCAAGATTTCTTTCGCTGCTGACTTCCGCATACGAAACAGGTCGAATAGTAAGTCTCAAATGCGTACAGGATGTTGTCACGTGATAAACCTCGCTGTCATCTGTTATATACACGATCTGTTCCTGTATAAGACTCTGTTCCTGACCATCAAGTTCATATCCGTTCCAAAGATGTCCATAGAACCTTCCGGGTAAACTAAATCCCGAAGGCGAAATCCATCTGATGGGAGTTTCTACCTCATATGACAGCCTTACATCGATAATGTCATTTTCACCAAACGCACTGCCGACAAACCGCATGCTCCCGGGTTTCATAGGACTTCCGGAAAGATACTTATCTCCTAATTCTTCCTCAATCCTGGTTTTTACATATGTCAGTGAAAACAATGACCCGGTGATAAGATCCGTGAAATGATCGTCTGTATTATCTGCTTCTTCCTTCCTCGGGCCCTGCCCGTCTTTTTCATGACCGGCAGGCCCCATATCCTTTATTTCATCCGTTAACAAACTCCCATACAGGCACACCTCGTTTCCAACATCATGAAGAGCGTACATCATGTTAGACTGAAGTCTTATCATCTCCAAAGATGAGGAGAGATTAATGAAGAAGAACAGAAAGCACGGCAGAATAACTGAAGCCTCAACCGTCATGCTGCCCCGCAGCAGAGATGTCTTCTCTATGCGGGCAGACCTGTGCAGTAGTTGTCGTCCCGGAGAAGAATTTAGATATTTATTTTTATGAGCAAACAGGGTGTGTTTGTATCGGTCCACCCGGCATAAAAAAGACATCTCTGCTCTGTTCCCCTTCATTATCCGAACAAAATAGAATACTTATTTTCATGCTTATTTGTATCTGAGTTTTCTTGAAATATTTACCCTGCTTCCGAAAATGCTTGAAATATCAGCGTTGCACTCTATCATTTCCATACATGCATCCATTCTGAAAAACGAATTACCGGCACTCAGCCGGATATCCGACTCAACAATATCCATTGCGCGTAACGTCACAACATCGGTATCACACATAAACAGGAAAATCCTAAGATAGTCTTTGTATGTAATTCCGGTGTCGGATTTGCTTTCGCTCCCGGGAATATTACCGGACAAAGCCCCATCCAAATCCGTATGCCATGTTTTCGAGGATTTCAAAAATTCTATTTTCCCGCCTTCAAGAAGTGTCCGCGTATCATACCTGGCTTCGGCAACTGCCCATCCTGCCAATAATGCATGTGTCATTGTCGGAGTCATTGACGGGATCATACACGCCGTACATATCGCTGTGGCCAGTGCCTGGACCTCGCTCTTTTTTTCGTTATCACTTTCCAGATACATAAGGTCCATTCCGGCTCTTATTGCCATGATCATACAAACAACCTGATCGAGATTTTCTGTATCTGTCTCTTTGCCCGATATAATGTACTCAATCTGATACCATAAAGCGTCATCCTCAGATGTATTACCGTAATACCCCATATACCTGATGAGATACTCCCCAAACAGCGCTTTATTTACTGCCTCTTCGGCAAATCCCGTATCAGAGGATTCATATCCGAGATTTCCGACATTTATTATGCCTCCTTCCATCCTTCCTGATATTATCTTCTCCGTATCCAGATATCTTCGGGACAGATTTTCGGTATCATCCAGAATAAGTCCGAGTATTCCCGTTTTTGTCGTTTCCTGGATTTTTGACACCGGAGATCTGTACTCATCGGGAACCTCTGTATAATCAGGAGGAGAAGGGGCAGGCTCCCCCTTTTCTTCGGCTTCTTTGCAGGCTGCATCATAGTCCCGCTCTTCCTGAGCTCTTTTGGCCTGCCTGCGGCTCCTTTCGGCAGCAGCTGCATTTGCTACGGTCCCGTCCTTATCTTCCATATCAAACGAAACATTCATGGTATCAGCTGTTGTTATCTCTGCGGATGACGCCCAGTCTATAACCTCTTTAGCCGCATTGATCCCATAATCATCTTTTATCGCATCTATAGCACATTCTCTGAAAACAACCCCCTCATTATCCGTCAGATACATGAATCCACACACTTCACAGTTTTCCGGATGAGTCCCGATAAAATCCCTGCTTCGGGTCCATGGATAAGGATCATCATATTCATAATTTTTATTCATATATTCCGAAAAATGATCCGAAACCGGTCCTGCTCCGGAATGCAATGTTCCATATGATGAATCCAGGGCAAAAATATTGTATTGCCTCGCCAGCTCCCTGTTATATTCAGCAAGGACGCTTTTCATTGCCGAATAGGTGATCACTTCTGCCTGCATTCTCATTGCACTTCTCCTGGCTCCATCTATCATAGTCATACATAGTGTCAGGAGCACCGCCATAACAAGTGCCATATATACCGTTAAGTATCCTTGTTCTTTGGTCCTTATCATATTGAATCCGTTTGTGAAGATATTTTGTCAAAAAGCCTTTCAACTATTTCCGTGATCCTTCCCTTAAAAATGATCACAAGTCCCACTAGAACAACGATGATCAGGATTACTTCAACGGTCCCCATTCCATCATCTTCATTCAGGAAATCTTTTATGTTTTTCAGTTTTTGCATATATACGTTCCTCCTTTTATATATTTATTCCGGTCATAGCCGGTATCATTATCATTACCATTACCACAGCAAGCATCATCATCATTGGGGCAAGCATTTTTGTCTGCGCCTCTTCTCCTGATCTTTTTGCTTTAAGAGCTTTTTCTTTCATTGATAACTTTGCTTCCTCCTGCAGTCTTTCCTTAAATCCCGGATTTCCCCTTCTGAGATTTTGACTGAGCAGCCCGGCAAACTTTATATATTCCCCCAATCCGGTGCGATTGCCGAACCGTTCATAGCTTTCTCCTTCACTAATACCGCTGCTCATCTCCAGACAAGCCAGCTTCATTTCTTCAAAGATAAGTTCTTTTCTATTTCCGTTTTTATCTCCTTCTTCCGATATTCTTTTAAATGCTGCCTTTACCGTCATCCCGGCACCCACATAAAGAGACATCTCTCTGAGTACCTTGGGGTAACTTGCAAGCATGTTTTTCTTCTTTTTTTCAACAGATTTCTCCAGATCCTTCACCGATGCCCTATATACCGCAATGCCAACGACGGCAAACAATCCGGCAAGAAGAAGCGAATTATCCTCCTGTTTGTATTCCCACCTGAGTTTTTTTCCGGATACTGTTTCCGGAAGGATCCATTCCTTCTTACTTCTTGAATCTAGTTCGCTTTGGACCACCGCCCCTCTAATTTCTTCGCTCAGTCTCTCCTCATCTGTCATTAAAGGTTTGCATACCCTGATACTTATATCCCGGCTGTTTTCGAATTCGCCGAGACAATACCTGACGGTAAGGACCGCATCTCCTTCGGAATCTTTACTTACCTCCCCGTTATAAGCTCTTACCAGCTCGGGATCCGATGACCTCCATTCACATTCAAACGGATAACCCTCATATTTTTCTTTCAGTTCCAGATTGGAACTTACCTGCAGGAGATCTTTATTATTTCCAAGTATCAGCCGGGGCAGATCATTTAAAAATTCATCAGAGTATTTTTCTATTTCTTCTTCAGATAAAACCCTCGTCTCCACCTTCATCTCAAGATCTACCGGCATTCCATCGGCATATGCCGTAAGTTCAACTTTTTGTGTTTGCCCATTCCAATCGTTTCGCTCAATCCGGTTTCCCTTAATGGACCGGTTCATATATGCACCGGCCTTCATAAAAACGATCAACACCATCCCGGAAACAATGACCAAAAGCGTCATCCTGATCCTTTTGATATAAAAATCCCTATAAAGTTTTCCGATATCCTCATATGGATCAATAAAAGACAGTTTCTTTAAAAGGCCTTGATCAGCTGATCTGTCGGATCTTCTTATAAAATTTTCAAATATCCATTCTGAAGCTCTGTCAAACATTTCTATCCCTCTTCAAGTGACTCCAGTATCCTGTCTCCCAAAACATATGCCGTAAGATACACGATAAGCAGTCCTGTCATAAGCAGAATCCCTCCGGGATTTGCGTATAAAGCATCAAAGTAACCGGGGCTGCTGATTCCCACATATGCGAGAATTCCGAATGGCATAGCTTTCATTATCTTCTGCTCCATCTTTCTTCCTGATAATGCGGTAGCCATCTCCTGTCTCGTCTCAATCATTAGATATATTGTTTCTGTGGAGGCCTCTATGGTATGAACCATATTTCCGCCACTCCTTTTTGATATTGAAAACACTCCGGCAAAGTCTCTTATCGAATCACATCCGCTTCTTGATCCAAGATCAACTAGCATATCTTCAAGACTTATATTGATCACCAGTCCCCTTCTTATACTTTCCATTTCCCTGTAAATAAGTGAATCCTCTCCATACTGCCTTCCCATGTCCCGGCCACTCTGGATAAAAGCATTTTCGACAGAGTATCCTGCCTTAAGAGATACGGCCACCGCTCTGATTGCCTCTCCAAACTGTGATTCAAGAATTCTCCTGTCCACCGAAGCACTTTCTTTTTCCGTTTTTTTGAACATTAAGACTCCGATAACTGAAAGCGGGATCATTGCCCAGGCACTGCGGTAAAAGAAATATGAAAGCAAAACCACACAGCCGGCCGATCTTAAAAGTGCCACAATAAGCGAACGTAAGTCCCATTCAGGAAATCTGTAATCCCGCGGCCGACAGCTTCCCTGTCTGTTTAATATCCCCTGTTTTAACGAGACTGCCGATAACATGTCCGTTTTCTGATCCTTCTTCACAAAAGGAATACAGCGTGTGAATTCTGATCTCTCCGTTTTCATAACCGTCTATCTCCGAAATGTTAAGCACCTTTCTTGTCCTGTCTCTGAGTCTTCCCAAATGAACTATAATATCCACCCCGGATGCTATCTGCTGTCTGATCGCAGGAAGAGGTAGTTCTGCGGCCATAAGGACCATATTTTCAAGTCGTGAAAGCATATCCTGCGATGAATTTGCATGTCCTGTTGACATGGAACCGTCATGCCCCGTATTCATGCATTGCAGCATATCCAGAGCTTCTCCTCCCCTGACTTCTCCAACAACTATCCTGTCAGGACGCATTCTGAGAGATGACCTGATAAGATCACGGATGCTTATTTCCTCTGCACCTGAATTTCCGCTCCTTGTTTCCAGCCTTACAAGATTATTTATGCCCTGGAGTTGGAGTTCCGCACTGTCTTCAATAGTTATCACCCTTTCATCAGACGGAATGAAACCGGACAAAACATTAAGAAACGTTGTCTTTCCGCTGCCCGTCCCTCCGCTTATAAAAATGTTGTATCCGGCAATGACAAGTTTTTTCAGAAACTCCGCAGCTTCCCTTGTTATGGATCCGTAACCGATAAGCCCCTCCATCGTTACAGGCTTTTCCGGAAATCTTCGGATTGTAACAATGGCTCCTGATAGCGAAACGGGCGGTAGTACGATATTCACCCTAGAACCGTCAGCAAGTCTTGCATCAACTATAGGTGATGCTTCATTGACTGTACGGTTGCACCCTGCAACTATCTGCTGGACTACATCCATCAGTTTTTCTTCAGAATCAAATCCTCTGTCCAGTTTCGATAAAGATCCGGCTTTCTCAACAAAGACATTCTTATGTCCGTTTATCATTATTTCAGTAACGTCCTTGTTTTCTATAAAACTCTGCAAAATATCCAGACGCCTTAATGAATCAAAGATTTCCTTCCCTATCCTTCTCTTCTCCGATATAGGCAGTGATCTTATTTCCTCTGATGTGATCACACAGTTATCTATTATTTCCAAGACATCTTCATCGGTATATTCGTTTCCGTAACCAAGCTTTTCCCTTACCGATTCTTTTACAAGATCCTTCGCTTCGGATATATTCATATGATTGCCCCTATCTGGGTACTAATGTAATCAACAAGCTCTCCCCCACTAAGTTCACTGTCAAAAGACGGCACTCTCCTTACATAAGGCACTCTGCATTTGATGCTTTTTCCCCTGACATCATCGTAGTCATATGTCTTCAATATATTTTCATAAACTTCCATTTTTCTTTTTGCAGTAAGATCATTACCTGTCATGGTATAAATACAGTCACACATTCTCAGCACATCAAATATCCCCCTGACGCTTTCGGAAAGATCCAGGATTACGTATGAATATTCTTCCAATACACATATTCTGGTAAAGAACGTCTTCCATTCTTCTCCCGGTATTTCAGCAATGTCCGTCCCGGAAACGGCGCATGGGATATAATCCAGTCCTGCAATGTTTTTAACCATGGACCTGAATCTCATATTAAAAACGGGCTGTGCACTTTTAATGAAATAAACCAGATCAGACAATGTGCCTTTCCCGTCCGCGGCCGATAATTCTTCACATCCTTCACAGAATTCAAAACTCAGATACAGCACCTTTCCTTTTTTCGCCAAAAGCCTGCCCATTAAAACCGAAAAAGTCGTCTGATAACATCTTCTTACCGGTGAAAAAACACCTATCAGCTTCGATCTTTCACTGTCAGGAAGCAGCTCCGGCAGGCTCTCTGCATTTATATATCCCGAATAGATCCTGAGAATCTCGCGAAGTGTATCCTCTGCCGGCTGATATTTTTCCACAGCCTCACCGTTTGCAGATCCGTCCAGATCATCAAGCATAATCGTCTTGATATTTGCCAGTTTTTCTACAGATTCGTCATATAATGACGCCGCAGACAGGATTACTTCCGGCTTTGTGCTTTCACAAAACGTTTCCAGATCTTTCCTTGTGGTACAAGCCGTTATCTTCCACGGAAGACCTTTACATCCCATGAGATATTCACACATCATTTCCGAATATTCTTCATCCGAGTCATACAAAACAAAAATTTTTTCCTGCTTTTTCACTAATACAAACCCCCGATACCCAAAAGAGCACTTATCAGCATTGCACCGGCCAGAGGCACTCCCGCTTTTTCTTCTGCTTCTTTACTGCAATGATACCTGCTTAGTTTTCCTGTTCTCAGACAGTGGCAAATGTATTTTTTTAATGTTATCCATCTTCGTACCAATTCCCCTTTTGCGGCCATTCTTAACGTTCCGTAAACACCTGCAACAAGAAATGAAATAAACACAAATTCAAGGTATTTTTCAGGTTCCATAAATCCGGAACACACCGCAAATAGTTTTACATCCCCCGCACCGAGTACCCCTATTGAGAAAAACACAAAGAGAAATGATGCAATGACCATTCCCCTCAACAGTACGGATATGATAGAAGCCGTGCCTGAAACCGCCAGGTTGTATATGACACAAACCGCAAACATTATTCCCGTAAGCAGATTGGGGATCCGGTGCAGAAGATGATCAAAAATGCCTGCTATCGCAAGAAATGCGATCATTATCAGCATGATCAATCTCCGTTTATTTGTTTGTTTAATGGATTGCCGGGAAGACCTTCCCATTGGGTATGTAAGATTTATATTCTTTACATACGGAGCAGTATCATAAACTCTTGGCTTATGCCTTCTGCTTTCATCCCGGACAAGACCTGTCCGAAAAATGATTTGTACCTGCGATTATATATTCACAATCTGTGGATTTCAATAGGTATTTGATATATTTATAATTTTCGTAAAAAAACTACATACAATTTGCGACACTGCTGTCACATAAAAAAAGAACCCTTGAATCTCAAGGGTTCTTCCATTTGTGCAATTTGTCTTTTTCCTGTTAACTTTGCTGTTAAACCAGCATTCCTCTGTTGGTATTTCCCACAAGACTTTCGTTAACATCATTTTTCCCGTAGGTAAATCCCGCATATACGGTTTCGGAATTATCCATAACGGGGCCTGATGTGTTGAGACTTACGAGTTCCGCATATGAATCTCTCAGGGGCTTCATCACCTTCCTGATCTCATCGAGAGCCTCGATGCTCTTTCTGATGCCGGCGGTTGAAAGCTTCCTGGTGCAGTATCTGTAAAGAGAAAGAAGTGACGATGCAGGCTCATATTCCATGTGAAGTGAGCACATAAGCTCGTTGATACAGTTTCTGATCCTTGATATTGAAGAATAGAATTCATGATCATTATCACTCTTAAGTGCATCCTCTGCATCATCGGTATAGCTGAGGACCATATCATAAAGGATCACTACAAGTTCGGTTGAATTGGCGGAACTGATCCTTCTTGTATATTCATGCTTAAGTTCGTCTGTCATGTTACTTCCTCCTGTCTGTTTTTATATGGTGATCTGTGATGGTGATTACTGAAGAAGCTGAAGGACCGTTGAAGGTCTGTCATTTGCCTGGGCAAGTACGGATGTGCCTGCCTGGGTCATTACGGTATAGGTTGAATAATTGGTCATCTCTTCAGCCATGTCCACATCCATGATCCTTGAATATGCACTGGTCATGTTCTCTGTCGTTATATCAAGTCTTGCGTCGGTGTTTTCAAGTCTGTTCTGATATGCACCCAGCTGGCCTCTGACGGAACTGATGAAGTCAAGTGCATTCTTGATCCTGTCGATTCCCTCTTTTGCACCTCTTTCAGTGGAAAGATTAAGACCTTCAAGTCCGAGATTGCTTAAGTTCACAGCAGGTATTGCCATTTCAAGTACCTGACCTTCGTTAGATCCGACCTGAAGTCTCATGGCTCCGATACCGGTGCATTCTACATTAAGATTGCTTATGGGGCTCGTAGTTCCTTCGTTGACCTTTATTTTCATCTCAAAGTCGCCGTCATCTTTGATGGTGATTACGTTATCCACCATTTCGCCCCTGTATATATCATCGTTGCCGTTCTTATCAACAACGGTAACCGATCCGTCTGCTCCCCATGTGATACTATTGAACTTGTATGTATCTGCAGGAATCTCTTTTGAATAGGTGAGTACTTTTACATTCGGATCATCGGTATATGCCTTGTAATCATAGAATCCGTTCAAAAGCGGCTGTGAGTTGAATTCAGTTGATTTTGAGACTCTGTCTATCTCTTCCTTCAACTGATTGATCTCGTCATTGATGATCTTGCGGTCATCATCATTCAGTGTACCGTTCGATGCCTGGACTGCAAGTTCGTTCATTCTCTGAAGGATGTCCGTTACTTCGGAAAGAGCTCCGTCGGCAGTCTCAATTACAGAGATTCCGTCCATGGTATTATCATCGGCAGTCTTGGTGCCGACTATCTGGGCGTTCATTCTCTTTGCCATTGCAAGTCCTGCGGGATTGTCCTTTGCTCCGTTGATCTTGAAGCCGGATGATAATTTCTGGAGAGACGAACTGAGAAGATCGTCATTGTTTTTAAGGGAGTTGTTGGCGATCATTGCCGAAACATTGTAATTGATTCTCATAAATAGTTCTCCTTAACTGCCCTGAGAAAATCTCTCGATATCTCAAACAGCTGCTTTCGACCGGCTCCCTCCGGTCTTCGCTCAGAAGCTTCCCTGCTCTGTACTTCATGTTTATTATCAGGGTTTTCGGTCTTTATGACCTTGATATCCTTTAACTCAAAACCCTTTTCTTTTATATATGCACTAAATATATCGGCTACGGACCCGAATTTCTTAATATCCTCATCCTCTTTTACGTTTATGAGCATATTTACGTCGCTTCCCCATACCTCAATGTGGGTTCTGCAGACATTATCCGAAGGAGTCTTAAATGATATATCAGCCTGGGAGGACTCATCCGACCTGATAAAAGATACCCTTACTCCTGTCACCTCATCACCGATCATTACGGGAACAAAGTACTCGTCAGTTCCGCTGCCCGCTGCCTTTACCGCAAGTGAGATCTGTCTGTTTACCTGCTGCATGGCTCTTACATCTATTACGGAACCTGCATCGAAGGTCATGCTTTGTGCGTTTTTGCTGATTTCTTCGAGGATTTTTTGGTACTCTTCCACTATGTCATCAGAATCCGCTATCCTGTCAATGGCATCCTCAGCAATCTGTCTTACGGCACTGCGCTCATTTTTCTCACGGGTCTCTTTCCTCTCATCCCGGGTCAGAGTCTTATAAAAATCCTCATCTGCCGATAAAAGGCTTTCTGCAGCCGACAGATTCTCAAGAGTCTCCTCTGCTCCCGCTTCTCCGGTAAATGCGGCGGCATTTTCCGAAAAATAAGCCATCTGTCTCATGTTACGGGCTTCATCATCGTAGTATTCTGTGGAATTATCTGAAAAAGCACTCATTATCTGGTCGGTGATGGATTTTCCTGCTGTAATTATTTCGGCAAGACCGGTGTTTTCATCGATCTTCACATCCATTCCCTTTGCATGTCTTGTTCTGACCGCAGATAAGAGATTCGAAAACTCCAGTTTCATCCCGGAGTCCACCACCGCTCCGATGGCTGCACCGCTCAGAGACTCTACCCTGTCTATCAGTCTGTAAATACCGATATATGCTTCCCTTTCTTCTTCGGTTATCTCTTTATTTTTATCAAGGCTGTAAAGATACTTTGCGTAATTATCGGCATCTTTTTCATAGCCTGATCCCGAATCTCTTTTATCAAGGAATTCTTCGATATCATCAAAGCTTTTTTCCAGAGGATTTACACCTTTTCTGATCATATCCAGAACTGCCGCGGGCTTCATCTTATCAATGACGCCTCTTACCCTGTTATCTGCTGCAGCTACTCTCTCAATATTTTCGGGAGTGATCTCCATTGTGTTATATGAAAGGATCTTTACATGGCGTCTGTTTTCATCATTTGTTTCAAGACCGAGCTGTCCCAATACAGAGTCGATTCCCGCAAATGCCTTGGAGATGCTGTCACCCAGATCTCTGCGGACTTCTGTCATAAGAGCCTCATAGCTTTCGCCGGCCCTGTGAAGTCTTTCCTTTTCTCCGAGAGCTATCCTTTCGAATTCACCAAATGCGATCTCTGCAGAAGGTCTTGTGACAAATACACCAAGTGAAGATGCGGGTGCGGAAGATATTTCCTTAACCGCTTCGTTCACGGAGTTCATGAGTCTGTAAGCTTTTACCGCATCCTCAGGAGAACCCAGGCTCATGGAAGGAGCGTTATCATCGTGGTCACCGGCTCCCGCGGTTTCAGGGAAATACTTGAGTGCAACTGCCTGCTCAGCAATCTTCAATTCATTAAGAAGCTGCTCTATGGGAGCGGTATCAATGGCAAAACCACTCTTTAACAGTGTCACGTTTACTTCAGCTGTCATTGAAAGTCTGATCTCTTCTATCTGCCTTCTGCGGGAGATATCGGATCTTTCATACATATCATTTGAAAAATATCTTTCTTCAAGCTTTACCGCTTTTTCATAGATATTTTCAGGATCATGCAGGTCTCCACGGTCTGCGGGCAGTCCTTCCGCAATGGCATTTGCCGCAGCTTTTGCGGAAGAATAAGGATCTGCCGGGAAAACCGTATCCCTTATCATTTTTTCTTTTAAGATGTTTTCTTTTGTTACCGGAAGGTCATGCTCATACAGCCATTTTGCTTTTTCATAACCTTCTTCGGGATTTTCAAGAACGAGCGCCGCATCCTTCATACTCTCCCTGATATTTTTCATTTCGGGAGCATCGAAATCCGTTACTTTTCCGGCATCAGCGTCTAAATCCGGAGATGCATTTTTCGCAACATAGAAATCCCTTATGGTAGTTTCCAGTCCGTTATCGATCATATAAGCGATCTGGTTTTCCGAAGGTTTTTCCAGTTCCGATGCGAGGTCTACCGCATTTTTTACAGCTTTTATGTTTTCGGATGTTTCGGGAAGTCCGGCATTTTGAAGAGAATCGCTGATCACGCTTTCAAGGCCTGCATTTGCGGCATCATCCAGCACGGACGAATCGAGATCGTCATTGAATCCTCTTACGACTTCTCCTCCTTTTGCCACCTCGGCTTTTACTTTGTCGAGAATGGTAACGGAATCCTCAGGCGTCATATTTTTAAGGTCAAAACCATCTTCGGCTGCTTTCTTAAGGTCCTCACCGCTTAAGGTATGTGTCATTACGACCATGTAATCTTCAAGAACATCGGTCCCAACGGATGCATCCCTTGAAATCCCTGCAAGCAGAGAGTGTTTCTGATCCGGGGTTCCCGGAACAGTCAGGTTGTTATTACCGATATCCACAAGAGCGGACATGGCTGAAGCGGAAAAACCATCATCCTGCATTCCGGGTTTTTCCGTATTGTTTTTATTTATGAACTTTATTGCTTCTGACGGATTTGCGCCTTCGAATGTGATCCTCAAATCATATCTCCTGAATTCATCATGCTTTGGGGATCCTTCCCACAGATTAAAAAAGGTGAGCGCTTCCATGCACTCACCTATAATTTCGGATATTTTGACCGATTTCTTTAGTCCGCACCCTCCCGGGCTTTTTTCAGAATGTATAGACAGCTGCGCTGAAGGGGTGCATATCCAGTTCTATGCAATTATCCTTAAGTCCGCACTTTTTAGGAAGGGATTTGATCTTTGCGGGATAAACTCCTCCGAATCCTCCGAATCTGTCTTCGTCCGTATTAAGAACCAGCTTATAATCTCCGGAGACCGGCACGGGAACAAGATATTTTTCCCATTTCATCGGAGTCATGTTAATGATGAACAAAAGGTTTTTCTTTCCTGTCTCATCGCGTCTTACAAATGAGTAAACGCTTCTGTCCGCATCGTCGGCATTCATCCACTCGAAGCCTTCCCAGCTGTCATCTATTCGGTAAAGGCAGGGATATTTCCTGTAGATATTAAGGAGTTCGCCCATGAATGTCTTCATTCCGGCATTCAGTTTTTCTCCGAGAAGGAACCAGTCAAGTTCTCTTGCTTCACTCCATTCTCTTTCCTGACCGAAATCCTGGCCCATGAAGAGCAATTTTTTGCCTGCATGACCGAACATATATGTATAACCGATCCTCAGGTTCGCATATTTGTCGATCTTATAACCCGGCATCTTCTCAACCATGGAGCATTTAAGGTGAACCACCTCGTCGTGTGAAAGAGGAAGAATGTAATGCTCAGCTCCGTTATAGGACATGGCAAAGGTCATTCCGTAATGATCTCCGCCTCTCATGACCGGATCGAGCTTCATGTATTCACAGAAATCATGCATCCAGCCCATATTCCACTTGAATGTGAATCCAAGACTCTCGGTTCCTATAGGTCCGGTTACATTGGGCCATGCGGTTGATTCCTCGGCAACGGTGATAAATCCGGGATATGTTCCCCTTACCACCGAATTCATATGCTGGAAAAATACTATCGCATCAAGATTCTTGTTATCGCCGTACTTGTTGGGAAGCCACTGGCCGTCACGCTTTCCGTAGTCAAGGTAAAGCATGGATGCAACTGCATCGACTCTTATTCCGTCCACATGGAACTCCCTGAGCCAGAACAGAACATTTGCGATAAGGAAATTCTTAACCTCGGGCTTTGCAAGATTAAAGATCTTTGTTCCCCAGTCGGGATGCTCTCCTCTTCTGGGATCGGGATCTTCATAAATGCAGTGTCCGTCGAATTTTCCCAGACCATGTGCATCTGTTGCAAAATGCGCGGGAACCCAGTCAAGGATCACTCCAACCCCTGCTTTGTGTAACTCGTTAACAAGATACATAAAATCCTGAGGTGTTCCGTAACGGGCGGTGGGAGCGTAATATCCGGTTACCTGATATCCCCACGAACCGTCAAAGGGATGTTCTGCGATACCCATCAGTTCGATATGGGTATATTTCATTTCTTTAAGATACTCAACTATCCTTGTGGCAAATTCACGATAGTTGTAGAATCCGTCCTCTGTACCGTCGGGGTGCTTCATGAATGAGCCTATGTGGCACTCATAAACAGCCATGGGCTCTTTGTACCAGTCTTTTTTATCTCTTTCACTTTCCCACTTGTCATCAGTCCACTTGAATGTGGAAAGATCTGCAGTAACCGAAGCGGTTCCGGGCCTGAACTCTGCACGGTTAGCATAAGGATCCGCCTTGTAAAGCTTACTTCCGTCATCGGCATAGATAAGGAATTTATACATTTCCCCCTCTCCGATGCCTTCAATGAATACCTCCCAGATACCGACGGGTCCGAGTTTTGTCATCTCGCCTTCCGCCTCGTTCCAGTTATTCCAGGATCCTATTACATGAACGGACAGTGCGTTCGGTGCCCATACTGCAAAATAAAATCCCTTTTTTCCATCTTTAACGGAAGGATGGGCTCCGAGTTTTTTATAAATATCGTAATGGGTTCCCTGTCCGAAAAGATACATATCATCCTGGGAAATGAATACTTCTCCGGATGTCTGAAGGGCATTCTTTTTAGGTGCCG
>ONTX01000038.1 GCA_900320825.1 uncultured Lachnospiraceae bacterium
AGAGAAAGACCTATCACACCGACTTCATCAGGTATCATCTTCATTTCTCTGACAGCCATTATCCCGACAGGCTTCGCAGGCTCGTCAATGAGGGCAGGATCATGCAGTATCTTAATGATATGGAACTGAGAGTCAGCGATGCTATCTCACGTCAGGTTGAGCTTTGGAAGCAGACCGACAGTTGCTATCTGAAAGCTGTTCTCAGCGGTGATGCCGAGAAAATGCTCGGTCTGGAGAACTGCTTCTTATACATGGCAAGAGAAGCTGTGTTTGAGTGTATGGTTTATATTTGAAATCAGACGGCTGTGCCTTCGGGTGCAGCCGTCGATTATTTATTAAAACAAATTTTATCTGATGACGAAATTACATATATTTTTTTCATTGCCCTTGTCATGGCAACATAAAAATCCTTTGCCGATAATTTATCTTTCATATCAATAATAACACAATCGAATTCCAATCCTTTGGAAAGGAGAGTCCTTGAAGAAAGATATTTGAATTGTGTATATCGTCTTTGTAAATGGACGTCTTTTCTAACATGATACGCAGAATCAAAAACAGTATCATCGTGTTCTTGAGCATATCTAATACTTCTTAGCATTTCATGATATAACTCTTTTCTGTAAATTTTGAAAGACGTATTATCTTTAAAGGAATATATTAAGTTATATACATCAGTAAGCGATGAAGAAAGACATACTTTTTTTATCAATTGACCAATATCTTGATGTTTTGTTATTCTTGAAAAATCACTGCTATTATTTTTTAGTCTTTCAAAATATGATTTTAAATCGGTTGTGACGTTTGTAGCGCATTCTTTGATAAAAAGCAGCGCACTTATTGCAAGTTTGCATTCTTGATATTGGTCAAATTTCTGAGCGAATTTGAAAAGCTCAGGACATTCCTGTTTTTCATCATTTTGAAATAATCCGCCTAATCTTGTACACATATCAATTTGTTGATTTTCCCATTTAGTCACATATATTACTGAGTTGAATACTTTAAGCTCATCTAATAATAAATACATATTAAAACTTTTGGGTGAAATCACGCAAACATTAGGATTGTAGGATAAATCAATGGTACATTTTCTTCCAGATAAAATTGGTAAAAGTTGATTACGGACTGTTGTCAAGTATCTACCAAGATCAGGATTTGTTTTTTTCCATCTCCATGGATAGGTTTGTATGTCAATGATAGGAAATCCCAAATTATTCCAGTCTACTAAAGAATCAGCGAATCCAAAGATACCTTGCATTGGATCGCCTAAAACCGTAAGTGGCAGATAATTCTCTAACATTTTAAAAATTTCATGATGTTTTATTGTGCAATCTTGGTATTCGTCAACCACTATTCTGGAATATGTTATTTTTAAAATGTTTCCAGCCCAAGCATTTTGAAACAATTGTTTCGCCCCTGTGTAGTATTGGTCGTAGTATTGCTTAACCTCATTCTTATCTTGGCTATATGGTGATAGGTTTAGATTAATATCTGATGAGTTAAAATAGGCACTACACCACCTGATGCAAAAAGATGCAATCGTTTCTACTTTATATTTTTCGTTTGATATACCTTTTTTAGCCATTCTCTTATTTATTGCATCAACGCCTGCATTAGTATGTGTTAACAGCAAAGATTTACCTGATGTTTTTTCAACAATTTCAGTGATCATTTCTGTCTTGCCATGTCCAGCAGGGGCAATTATCGCAGAAGAATGGCTATTTTTTATTCTTTCCCATTCATCAATTGTCATGATTTTTTATCCATTCCGTTAACTCGTTAACAATAAACTTGAGTTTTGATGTTTCACTAATGTGTTCCCATTCAGAGAACATAACATTTCCTAATTGCTCACCTAAGTCGATTCTTTTGAACCATTCGCTTTTTTTATTCTTTGCAATAGTTCCAATTTTCTTTCTGGTTTCAGCATCTATTGGTGGAATAATAAGCTTGTCAACACTGATTGAGTATGGAATTCCGTTATTATCCAATTTAGGCTTTACAGAATCTTCACCTTTTTCATCTACCGCTATATTAATCAAGGCATCTACTGCTGTCATTGTTGCATCATAGAAAACCTGCTCTTCTAAAGCGTTTCCTTGATCCCAATCGAAAACAGATACATTGTTTTCTCTCATGATGTTCTTCTCTTCTTCCTCATCAGGCAAGTCAGAGTCCATTAATAAGCAAATATCATATCCACAGTTTTTTAATATCTTGGCACATTTGAAAATACTTTGCCCACCGCCATCTGCAACACCTATTCCATGATGAGCAATTCGTAAACCAATTGAATTATATAGGAATGAATCCATTGAACGAACAAATCCTATTTCCGTTTTGCCTTCACATACAATTAATCGCTTGGAAAGAAACGCTTCTGCATTCCTTCTTAGTTCAGCTTGAAATGTACTATTAGCGTCTTTATCAGTTGAGAATAGCGAGTATGCAGTAGTTTCACCATCTAATGATTGAATTATCATAATTTCTTTCGTGGTGCATTCAGCTAAAGCAACAGGCGAATGCGTTGTCATTATAACCTGTCCATTTTCTGCATAGATTGACCTTAGCTCTGCAATCAGGCTTTTAAGTCTATATGGCTCAAGACCAGTTTCTACTTCATCAATAAGTAATAAAGTATTGCCTGAGAATGATTGAATATTCAATCCGATTGACAATAATCTTTGACTACCTTTTCCTCTTTGAGTTAAGGGAACTTTTCCGTCAAAAACACCAACAGTAGATGAAAATGATCCGTTCTGCATGATGATTCTATTGTTGACTTCATCAGAAAAACCAACACCATATTGTTTACCCACATCAGTAAGTATACCTGCAATATCATCAAGTGGTTTTAATTCAACCTTATCTATTGCTTCTCTCAATGCTGTAGTATATGCTTGATGTAATGTCTTTTGAGAATCAACATATCTTTGAAGAATAGATGTTTTTCCCCATACCATATCTCGGCTACAGTTTTCGCCCACACTACCAAATTGCATTTGTTTTCTATCAATATGAGAGATTGGTTTAGGTTCAAGGCGATTGCACACTACATACCATTTGGGTTCAAGAGTTGCATCTATTTCAAGCTGAATTGTTAAGCAAATCGGCAGTTCTTCTTTGGGTTCGTCATTTTCACCAGCTTTTAATTCTATGCCAGGACATCGCAGGTACATACCGAATTTGTCTTCAGCTAATAGTTTTTCAGGTATTTCTGTAAATGTACCTCTAATGATTATGTTTTGTGATGTGTCACTATTATAAAAGTCATTGTCATTTGCAGATAAATTCCATGTATTCCACAGAAGCCACTCAATAGCTTTCAAGATGGTCGTTTTGGTGTTATCACCAGCACCAATCATACATACTACCCTTGATTCTTCTGGAAATGAGATTCTTGCTTTTTTTATTCCACGGAAATTAAATATATCGATACTAAGTATTCTCATATAGCAACCTCGTTTTGATAACAAATGTCTTATTCCTGTTTCTCTAAATCATGTAACGTTTTACCGTCCTTAGTTTTCCAAGACACCCATCCATTACAGCTTTTTCCCGTAACGAATTCAGCAGCACTGGAAGGACTGGTAAACAGCACATCTTCCTGTAAGATATTGTCTA
>ONTX01000019.1 GCA_900320825.1 uncultured Lachnospiraceae bacterium
GATACACGAGTGTTCTCGGTAGCGCTCTTGTCATCGAAATCGATCTTTCCTTCTGCATCAACGGTAACGTTCTCAAGGAGAGCATCCTTCTTGATAGCGCCGTAAATATCAGGCTCGTTCTCCTTTGAAAGGCCGATAACCTTTGCATAGCATCCGCCCTCAAGGTTGAATACGCCGTTGTCGTCCCAGCCGTGCTCGTCATCACCGATGAGGAGTCTCTTGGGATCGGTTGAAAGTGTGGTCTTACCTGTTCCTGAAAGTCCGAAGAAGATCGCGGTGTGCTTTCCTTCCATATCGGTATTTGCTGAACAGTGCATTGAAGCCATTCCCTGAAGGGGAAGGAAGTAGTTCTGCATTGAGAACATACCCTTTTTCATCTCTCCGCCGTACCAGGTGTTAAGGATAACCTGCTCGCGGCTTGTTACGTTGAAGAGAACTGCGGTCTCAGAGTTAAGACCAAGCTCCTTATAATTATCAACCTTAGCCTTGGAAGCGGTATATACGATGAAATCAGGCTTGAAGTTTGCCTGCTCTTCTGCTGAAGGCTTGATGAACATGTTGCGTACGAAGTGAGCCTGCCAAGCTACTTCCATGATGAAACGGACAGCCATTCTGGTATCCTTGTTAGCTCCGCAGAATGCATCAACTACGAAAAGTCTCTTTCCTGAAAGTTCGTTAAGAGCAAGCTTCTTACAAGCTTCCCAGGCTTCCTGGGTTGCGGGATGGTTGTCATTGGGATACTCGGGAGTGTTCCACCAAACGGTATCCTTGGACTTGTCATCCATTACGATGAACTTATCTTTGGGAGAACGGCCGGTGTAAACACCAGTCATAACGTTAACTGCGCCAAGCTCGGTAACCTGTCCCTTATCATATCCGGTAAGTTCAGGCTTAAGCTCTTCATTGTACAGAGTATCGTAATCGGGATTGTAAACAATCTCAGTTACGCCTGTGATCCCATACTGGGAAAGATCGATGTTTGCCATACTGATTTCCTCTTTTCTTTAAAATTTTTTTGGGTTAAAAACTATAACCGAAATCGCTTTCTATTATCTCAAATCTTGGCTGTTAAGTCAATCAAAGGACGTGTGATATCTTTAAGCCAGAGGGCTGTTTTTTCATCAAAAAACGGGGCCAGTTTTTGGTAAACTTTTTCATGATAGCTGTCAATTACCCTTATTTCCTCTTCATCCAGCATTGAGCAGTCAATAAGATCCCTGTCATAGGGAACCAGGGTCAGTACATCAAAACCCAGGAATTTTCCGAATTCCGTAACGTTTTTCTCCACACATACCGTCATATTTTCGGTCCTGATGCCAAATTCCCCTTCGATATACACTCCGGGCTCATCCGATGTGATCATTCCGGGCATAAAGGGATATGCCTTGGGAGCATTTACCGAGATGCTCTGGGGACCTTCATGTACGTTCAAAAGAAAGCCGACGCCGTGTCCGGTTCCGTGATTATAGTCTATACCGATCTCCCAGAGAGGTTTTCTTGCATAAATATCAAGGGATTTTCCTGATGTACCTTCCCTGAAAACAGCTTCGGAAAGAGCGATATTTCCCTTAAGGACTGCGGTATAATACTTTTTCATCTTATCTGTGGGCTTACCGATTATGACTGTCCTGGTGATATCCGTAGTCCCCCTTAAGTACTGTCCGCCTGTATCAAGAAGCACCATATCTCCTTCTTTGATAACCGTATTGGTTTCGGGAGTGGGTTCGTAGTGGATAATGGCTCCATGAGCGCCTGTTGCGATGATGGGAGCAAAACTCTCCTCTATAAAATCCTCCGCTTCTTTTCTGTATGAAAGAAGTTTTTCTGCTATATCAAGTTCCGTAACATTTCCGGCCTTAAGTTCTTCGCTTCCTGAAAGCATCTTAATATCATGCAAAATACGGGTGACGGCAACTCCGTCGGAAATATGGGCAGATCTTTCGTTTTCAATCTCCGCACCGGTCTTACAGGCCTTAAGTTCACGTACCGGAGTGTTTTTATTCACCTTTTCGCAGGTATTTGACAGGCTGTTGATAAGGCTCGTCGATGCAAAGTCACAGTCTATAAGTATCTTTTTGCCTTCGGAATTATTTTTAAGATATGAAAATATCTCATCATACTTCTTTACGGTTACACCGCTTTTTTCCAGGGCATCTTTAATGTCACATGCTTTATCATCGTCCATAAAAAGCAGAGCTTCATCCATTGAGATATATGCAAAAGAAAGGGTTACGGGATTATATTCAACATCCTCACCCCTGAAACCAAAGAGCCATGCAGTCTCATCAAGGGCTGACAAAATAAGTGCGTCACAGTTATCCTTTTCAAGTTTTTCGCGGACCATAACAAGTCTTTCCGAAACGGTATTACCCGAATACTTATCATCAAGGATCCATGCTTTTCCGGATGGCAGGGAAGGCCTGTCATTCCAGACATTTCCAACAAGATCGATATCACAGATGATCTTTACATTCTTTTTATCCAAAGTTTCGGATATCTGCTCATAGAAAGAATATGGCACAACTCTTCCGTCAAAGCCGAGAGTCTGACCTTCAGGCATCTCTGAGATCAGAAATTCGGGAATCTTTTTAACTCCCGGCTCTCCCATCTTCATGAGAATTATCCCGGTTCCTTCCAGCTGCTCAGCCGCCTGGAGAAAATACCTGCCATCTGTCCAAAGCAGGGCTTCATCCGCTGTTATTACCATCTGGCCGTTGGATCCGTCAAAGCCCGATAGATATTCCCTTCCCTTAAAAAAGTCACTGACATATTCGGACATATGGAAATCCCCGTCGGGAACATAGTAAAAATCAATATCTGCACCTGACATTTCTTTTCTGATCAGGTCAATTCTTTTTTTGTATTCTTCTGCGGACACTCTTTTCATGTTATAAACCTCAAAATACCTGCCGCGCTCTGCGGCAGGTACCTTTAATTTTTTATTTAAGAAAATCCTTAATAACATCCTTCATCTTGTCCACATCGCATTCTGTCTTGTGAAGAACAGGTGCGGACCTGATGTCTTCAATGGCCTGAGGGATGGGAACGTTGGAGATCTTTGCAAGATCATCGATGAGTTCGAAATCAGTCTTCTTGTCATACTCGGGATCGATGGCATTCATAACGGACCTTGTGAACTTGTAAGGGCTTGCTGTTGATGCGATAACAACGGGCGCATTATCACCTGTAGACTTTTTGTATTCATCGCATACATATGAAGCAACCGCTGTGTGGGTATCGATCACATAACCTGAAGCCTTATAGATCTTTGCAATCTGCTCTGCGGTCTGTGCTTCGTCTGCAAATCCGCCGTAGAAATCCTTAAGGCCCGCTTTCTCGGAATCGGTGATGGAATACTTACCATCTCCTGAAAGTTCGCTCATAAGTTCTCCGCATCTTGCAGCATCACCGCCTGCGATGAAATAGATGAGTCTTTCAAGATTGCTGGAGATCAGTATATCCATGGAAGGAGAACTGGTTACATGGAATTCTCTGTTCCTGTCATAGGTTCCTGATTCGAAGAAATCAAAGAGAACCTTGTTGGTATTTGATGCGCAAATGAGCTTTCCTACGGGAAGGCCCATATTCTTAGCATAGAAAGCCGCAAGGATGTTTCCGAAGTTACCGGTGGGAACACAGATGTTGATCTTATCGCCCTCTTTGATCCTTTCTTCCTTCATAAGACGGGTGTAAGCATAAATGTAATAACAGATCTGGGGAACAAGCCTTCCGATGTTGATGGAGTTTGCAGATGAAAAAACAAATCCCTTAGCATCAAGTTCTGCAGCAAATTCCTTATCGGAAAAGATCTTCTTAACACCGGTCTGGGCATCATCGAAGTTTCCGTGGATACCGATAACCTTGGTATTGGCCCCTTTCTGGGTAACCATCTGCTTTTCCTGAATGGGTGATACACCGCTCTTGGGATAAAAAACAACGATCCTTGTTCCGGGAACATCGGCAAAACCTGCAAGTGCTGCCTTTCCGGTATCTCCGCTGGTTGCGGTAAGGATTACTATCTCTTTATCAAGTCCGTTCTTCTTAGCTGCGGTGGTCATCAGATGGGGAAGAAGGGAAAGAGCCATATCCTTGAATGCAATGGTGGCACCGTGGAAAAGCTCAAGATAATATGAACCCTCCGCCTCTGCAAGAGGAGCGATCTCCTCGGTATCAAACTTGGAATCATATGCGGCAGCGATACATTTCTTAAGCTCATCCTCAGTATAATCTGTGAGGAAAAGCTTCATGACTTCATAGGCAAGTCCCTGATAGTCCATTTCGGAAAGCTCCGCAAGGCTTTTATCAAGTGCAGGGATCTCAGAGGGAACAAAAAGTCCTCCGTCGGATGCAAGACCCTTAAGAATAGCCATAGAAGCGCTGTATTTTTCTTTATCGCCTCTTGTACTTGAATAACTGATCTCTTTCATAATATTTTTCCTTCTTAATATTTTTCTGAAAAATGCCTTGTGTTAAAATAAAGGCATGAATTCGCGCACTTCACAATCGAACAAGGGAGTATATATTTACAAAACTCCCGCGGGTACGGTACTGTACAGGGCTTCCGTCACAAGAAAAGGAAGACATATCTCACTGGGCTCCTATCCCAATGAAAAAAAGGCATCTGCGGCATACAACACCGCAATAAAAGTACTTGAAAATGGTAGCATTACATTGAACGATTTTCAAGATTTTAAGTGCCTTAAATACGAAAAAGCTGTAATTCTTATTAATTTAAGGGATAATGACTTCTATTTCGGCACTCCGATCTACCTGAAAAAGGACTTTTTCAATTATCATCTGAGCCCGGATATCATATTTACCTTCGATCTGGAAGACCTTTTCTACTTTTCTTCCCATAAGATATCCAAAAGAGGCGGGCATTTCTTCGTGGCAGATTACGGCTCCCAGATATCCATAGGCTCAAGATTCGGACTTAAACCCTATTCCGTGGTGGGAAGGGACTGCAATTTCATAAATGGAGACATCTACGATTACCGAAGAGAAAACCTTGAGATCCTGAACACATATCATGGTGTCATCCGGGAAAAAAAGGGTTATACCGCAAGGATCCATACTTCAGGCTACACTAAGATCGGAACCTATGAAACAGCCCTGGAAGCTGCCATAGCTTATAACAAAGCGGTGGATATCCTGAAAAAGAAGGATAATGCAAAAAACTTTCCCGAAAACTACATCGATGAAGTATCCGGAAAAGTCTATGCAGAGATCTATAACAGGATTTCAATTAA
>ONTX01000100.1 GCA_900320825.1 uncultured Lachnospiraceae bacterium
GGCTGTTGAAGAGCGTTTTAAATACAGGGACCAGTTGAGAAAGTTATTGGATATGGCCTGAAGAAGCAAAGGAAATTGACAGAATAATAAATAGTATGAAGATTTTGTATTACAAGTGGAACAGCTTCGGAACCGAAGACATAGAGGAAGCCTTTAGAACACTGGGACATGAACTTGTTATCATACCATGGTCGCAGGATTATGTTGACAGGGACAAGGAACTTATAAAGAAGGCAGAGGATATGATAACGGAGAAAAAACCGGATGTGACCTTCACCTCTAATTATTTTCCGCCGATCGCCGAGGCCTGCCACGAAACCGGAACAGAGTATGTCTGTTGGGTGTATGACAGTCCCCATGTCCTTCTGTATTCCTGTACAACGATATATGAAACCAACCATATTTATACTTTTGACAGGGAACAGTATGAGGAATTCAACAGAAACGGTATTAAAACAGTTCATTATATGCCTCTTGCCGCTAATCCGGTAAGACTTCGCAAGATCATTGAAGATAAGGGACAGCAGGAGCTGTTTAGTAACAGCAGATTTTATAACAAAGCCGATGTTGCCTTTATCGGAGCAATGTATGATGAAGACCATACATTTTTCAGAAGGCTTAAGAACATATCCGGTTACACAAGGGGTTATCTCGAGGGTGTGATCGCTGCCCAGAAGCAGGTATGGGGTTATAATTTTGTCAGGGATCTTATGCGCAAAGACATAATGGATGATATGGCCCGTGATCTTCCCATGCAGCCAAAGCCTGACAGTGTGGCAAGCCGGGAATATCTCTTTTCTGAATATTGCATAAACAGAGAGATTACGGCAAGGGAAAGGATGGAGTATTTGACGGCTATAGGCAGTACATTTGCCGCGGAAAGCAGACCGGGACTTGATCTGTATACGGGAAACACCGATCTTGAACTTGACGGTATATATGACCACGGCCCGATCGACCACTATGCCACGGCTCCGTTTGTTTATGATAAGGCTAAGATAAATATAAATATTTCACTTCGCAGCATACATACGGGTATCCCGCTGCGCTGCTTTGAAATACTGGGCTCCGGCGGATTTCTTCTGAGTAATTATCAGGCTGATTTTGCGGACTGCTATGTTGACGGTGAGGATTATGTTTCCTTTGGGAGCAAAGAAGATATGCTGGATAAGATTGAGTACTATCTAAGCCATGAAGCGGAACGTCTTGAGATAGCATTAAATGGATTCAGAAAAACAGTTAAAGCTCATACATACATTCACAGATGTGCAAAAATACTGGAAAGGTATATATGAATTCTAAAACAGAGGCAATAAATATAATTATTTTTTTAGGTGTTCAGGAAGGCCCTGATTATTATTCAAAGCTTTTTGCAGATTATCTTTCTGAGCGCTCAATAGCATATTATATAGCAGATGTTAGGAAACCAGAGACATATCTTTCTGATGAATTTGATTCGTTTGCTCTGCAGCCTAATACTGTGATGTTCACTATCAACAATGCAGGAATATTGCTTCGGGAAAAAGAAGCTAATTTTTGGAAAAAGCATAAGATCCCTGTGTTTGATCATATCGTAGATCATCCGAGGAATTTTGATGATAGTTTGTTGCATCCCGAGTGTGACATTTTCGTTTCCACATTAGATTTGGATCATAAGAGTTTTATAGAGAGATTTTATCCTGAAGTTAAAGAAGTTTATTTTATGCCCAATGGTGGTATTGAGATAAACAAACAGGAAGAATATCAGCAAAGGGAAATAGATGTAATATATATGGGAAATTGTAATTTCTCCAACGTGTTACCTAATTGCAAAGAGTTTGAAGATGGAGGGACAGAATTTTATAGTTTTGTTTCATGTTATCTTTTAGATGATCCAATGAGATCAACAGAAGAGGCAATTGAAGCATTTATTAAAAGTAAGAATATATTGATGTCAGATAGCGGACTGTTGGATCTAAATAAAAAGTATGCAGGATATATAGAGGAGATGGTGAGACGGCATTATAAACTGGAAGGCGTTAAAGCTCTTGATGAAGCCGGTGTGCATGTTCAAATATACGGCAAAGGATGGGAAGACGATGACTATCGATTTTCAGGAAATATAGAATTGCACAGAAGAATAAAGAGAGATGAATTAATGGATATTATAGGGCGATCAAAGATATCATTGTGCTTTATCCCATGGTTTAAGAAAGGGTGTAGCGAGAAAAACTTTGATTCTATGCTGAATGGCGCTCTATGCGTGACAGACAGGAGTGAATATTTGAAAGAGAATTATACGGATGGATATAATATTATATATTTTGACCTAAATAACCCGGCGCAGATGGCTGCCGATATCAAGTGGCTGTTGGATAATCAGGAACAGGCTGAGATAATAGCAAAAAGGGGATATTATACTGCAGGAAAACATGATACCTGGAATTGTAGA